>JANPOJ010000585.1:0-1835 GCA_031427935.1 Ilumatobacteraceae bacterium
CACAAGGCAGTACGAGCCAACACGAGCCGGACTATTGTCCCAGCTCAGAGGCACTGGGCAACGCCAGCTGGACGGTTGTGAGGGACCACCCAGATCTACGAAGGCACCAACCAGATCCAACGCATCGTGATCGCCAAGAAGCTGTTCAGCTAGCCGTTTCGATCCATCTGGTGTTGCTCGGTGTTGCCCTGTAACGCCATCGACGGCGCCGCTGCCCGCGTTGACGTCCACCCTCGCCGAGTCCTTGGACGGTGAGACGTCACGTAGCGCTCGATGTGGCGAGCCCTACTGATGATCGTCTGGGCGAGCGAGCGGGCTCCTGTCTCACCCCGTTCAGCCTGGCGGAATCCTGATCAAGGTCCCTACAACGGGAAACTCGGGAACTTGGTCGCCGGCCAACGTCCAGCCGTTGATCGGCGGGGATTCGGAGCGCTGTTCGTCGGGCTGGCGTTTCATCTGCTGTCTCGGCGAGGGCACAAGCGGCGAGCTGCAAGGCTGACACCGTGACCCTCGGCCCGCGGACCGTCCTCGTAGTCGCCCTCGGTGGGGCATTCGCGGTCGTGGCAGCAGCGGCGAACGGTCTCTTCTCCGAGCCCAACAGCGGTGGCTGGTTCATGTACGCACCGAACGACAGTGCGACGTACTCGTTGGCGTCGGGCAGCGACGGTCACCCGCTTCGCAGTGCGGCAATTTGGCTCGTCGCCATCGGTCTGTGGTTTGTCTGTGCCTGGCGGCTGTTCCGACGCCGATCGGATGGCTGAGGCCTTCAGGCGCCGACTCGGTGCCAGCTCGCCTTGCGTCCGGTGCCGTCGTTGGCGATCAGTCCCTCGTTCCTCAGTTCGCTGAGGACGAGGCGGATGGTGTTGTCGCTGATGCCGGGCACGGTTCTGCGGATGTCGGCGATGGTGAACGGGGTGGAGGCGTGCAGAAGCACGAAATCGCGTACACGGTCCTGTTTGGTGCCGCCTCCTGTCCCGGCGGCGACCCGGGTTCCGAAGCGCTCGTATGCGGCATCGAGTCGGCCGAGCAGGTAGCCGGTCCAGGGCCAGGCGCTGTGTTGGCCGTCGTCGAACCAGGCGCGTGTCGACGCCGCCAGTGCCTGGTAGTACCCGTCCGTGGTCTCGTAGATGAGTTGTTCGATGCTCACGTACCTGCCGACCCCGTACCCAGCTCGTTGCAGCAGGTGTGTCGTGGCGAGTCTCGCCACGCGACCGTTACCGTCGGCGAAGGGGTGGATGCACAGCAGGTCGAGCACGAACACGGCGACCACCAGCAGCGGGTGGATCTCGTTGTCGCCGAGCGCGGTGTTGGTGCGTGCGACGAGCTCGTCCATGTAGAACGGTGTCTCCTGCCAACCGACAGGGTCGAAGCGTGTGCTGGTGCTTCCATCGGGATGGCGGTCGATGACCAGGTTGTCCTCGACCTTGAAATGTCCGCCGTGGCCGTCGGTGAACGAGAACAGCAGTCGATGGAGGTGCATCACCAGTCCGACGGTGAGTTCGCCGGGGTCCTGCTGGTTGAGGTAGTCGAGCGCGGCGCTGTAGCCGGCGAACTCCCCTTCGCTGCGGTCGCGTAGGCGTTGCGGGCTACCTGACATGAGGTTCGGCACGCGTGCGTCGGCGACGATGACGCCTTCGATGGCGCTCGAGGCAGTGACCGATTCGATGCGTGCCTGTTCCTGTAGGGCGCTGAGCAGTTGGGGAAGTTGGTCGACGTGGCGCGCCTCGGCACCGGCCGCTCTGTCGATCCGGCGCAGCAGGCTGACGATGTCGCCGGGAACGGGATCGAGCGTGTTCGCTCTCGTGAAGCTCCTCATAGAACTCACTAAACATACC
>JANPOJ010000586.1:0-2955 GCA_031427935.1 Ilumatobacteraceae bacterium
GCGGAAAGAAGTAGAACCCCATCACAATCGTGGGGTCGACGTGCGGAAGCATCCGTCTACCGTAAGGGTGCGATGACGCGAGTGCAACAAGGTCTGTTTACCCGACACGGTGGGTATAAGGTCCCCATGAAGCCCCCACCCACGTCAGTTGCGCTGCTCCGGACCCTCGGTTGCGCCCTCGTCAAGAGGAGCCCATCGTGTGCAACCATGAACTATCAGCGAGTGCTCCTCCACAGCGTCGTTCCGGCACACTGATGACCGCACTGCGCGAACGCAACTCGCTCTTGACGCCCCTGCCAACCGCAGCCGACCATCACGATCAGACGGCCGTGTCTCAACAGGCGTCGCGAAACGAAGCATGTGCGACGGCTGTCGCGTGCGATAGGGAGCGGATCGCCGACGGGCTGTATGACTCAGTGATCCATCGGCTCTTCGCCGCCGGTCTGCAGCTGCAGTCGACCTGTCAAAGCGTCGATGCCCCGACGCAGTGGCGCATCCAGTCCACGATCGCACTGCTCGACGACACGATCGCCGAACTTCGCAAGGCGATCTTCTCGCTGCACTGACGCGTTACGCGTCGACCGTGAGATCGAGCGACGTGACGAACAGTTCGTCGCCACTGACCACCGTGGTCTCCGTTGATCCACACGCGCCGCAGCGGAAGATGGGATCGTCGAGCTCGGTGTGCATGCTGCATTGACGGCACTCGATCACTGCCGGCACGGCGCGCACTTCCAGCGGTACTCCTTCGAACGGGGTGCCGAACACGACCATGTCCCAGCTGTGACTCAGCGTGTCGGGCACCACCTGGCGAAGATGGCCGATGTCGACTCGCACGCGTTCAACGGGTCGACCAGCCGCGGCTTGGTGGGCGATCTTGGCGATCGCCGTGCAGATCGAGAGCTCGTGCACGGCGAGAGCCTAGAGAACATTCCGGCCTCACGACACCTTGACAACCGCCGGGCAGGAATATAGGAAGAGTCGAAGTTGGTGCAGTCATGGCCAGCTGGGCGCTCACCACCTCGTTGAAGTACCAGCTTTGGGGGCAGCAGTGATCGAGCACGATGCGACCGTCGGATGGCAGGCGAACCGGCATTCGCGCTTCGAGGTCGCCGCACCGCGCCACTTCCTGCTCCCTGCGATCTTGCTGCTGCTCGCCGAGGAGCCGCGCCACGGCTACGGGTTGGCGAAGGGGGTGCACGCGCTGCAGGTCGGCCGCGTCGACCGGCCGGGTGTGTACCGGGCCCTCGCCCAGCTCGAGGCTGACGGCCTGATCGGTTCGTCGCCGGAAACCTCGCTGGCCGGGCAGGGGCGTCGGGTCTACAACCTGACCGAGCAGGGCGAGCACGTGCTGCGGCGTTGGATGGGCGTGATCAAGCAGGAGCGTGACGGCCTCGATCGTGTGCTTCGCCGATATGTCGCGACGGGCACGGTCGATGCGGTGCTCGCCGAGGTCGAGGGCGGCTGGCACGCCGTCACCGCCACCTCGTGGTCCGCTGTGTCACCGACATCGCAAATCGAACGAGGCCGAGGATCGCTGTTGTCCTCCGTACCCAACGTGGAGACCGCCGACGACGTCAGCGCAGAAGATCCCGACGACGACCACGAACATGTCACCACTCACACCTTCCGAGTCGTGCCCGACCGTTCGGTGGTGATGATCAATGCCCGCTCCTCCGTCGGCCCGATCACGTTCGGCGCGATCGGTGTCACCGGTTCGATCGAGGCGACGGTGGCCGGCCGACGCGTGTGCCCGACACCGGCGCCCGCCGCACATCTCGAGATCGAGGTCGACCAGCTGCGCTCGGGCAACAGCCTCTACGACGCAGAGTTGCTGCGCCGGATCGATGCCCGACGGCACCCGACGGTCAGCCTCGACCTGAGCGGCTGCACGGCACTGAAAACCGCCGGCCGCTTCCAGCTGCGGGGTGAAGCGACGTTCCACGGTGTCAGCCGCCCGCTGGAGGGCACCGTCTCGGTGGCAACGCCGACCGATCACACCTTGGTCATACGCGGCGAGCAGGTCGTCGACATCCGAGACTTCGGCGTCGCCTCACCCACCGTCTTGATGCTGCGCATCTATCCCGATGTCGTGGTCGGCCTGCAGGTCGAAGCCGAGCTCGACGAGCACATCCAATCCACTGTCCAGTAAACCGAGCAAAGCGCTACACAACAGGAAAGGGGACGATATGGGACTGCTGCTGGTCTTCGCAGCCGGCTATGTGATGGGCGCTCGGGCCGGGGGTGAATCACTCGATGAAGTGGTCGACGCGGTACACGCGATCCGTCAGTCCGACGAGTTCCACGACTTCGTGAAAGCACTTCGCTCGCACGCAGCCCAATCGCTCCATGGGCTGGCGACGATGATGGAAAAAGGGCGCGAGCCCTCGACAGCATCGGGAGACACCGGCGACCTGCTCGACCGCTTCCGACTCATCGTTGGACGGCGCTGACCGAGATGGCCTGCGTCACTCCACGTAGGCCGACGACGTCACCCGATGACCCGACGGCGGGTTCGGCGCGCATCGCAAACCGACGTGTCGTGCCGTCCTCGGCCAATCGGTACTCGTCCTCGAACGGTTGATTGCTGGCGACCGCACCCTCCATCAGCGACCGCACTCGGTCACGATCGTCGGGATGCACCACGCTGAGGTGCGCCGCAAGCGTGCCTTCGAACTCGAGCGGATCCACACAGTGCATTCGGTGCAGCTCGTCGCTCCACTGCACTGCGTCGGTTCCGACATCCCACAACCATCGACCGACGTGGGCCAGCGCCTCCCACTCGCCGAAGCGTTGCTCGACCTCGGCGAGTGCGGCTTGCGCCAGTCGTGTCTCGGTCAGTTCCTGGGCGACCCCCATGGCGCCGATGAACGCGCCGGACGAGTCGATCACAGGCGCGACCGACAGTGCGATCGGCACGAGCATGCCATCCTTGCGTTGAATCTCGGTGAACAC
>JANPOJ010000587.1:0-12558 GCA_031427935.1 Ilumatobacteraceae bacterium
TCAGGCCACCGATCAGCGAGACCACAGCGGCGCTGGCCCCCAACTTGGTTCGGCGTCGCTGCAGACCCGCATTTCGATCTGCAGAGGGTTGATGGCCCCCGACCGCCTTGCGCCATGAAAAATGGCGCGCTGAATAGAGCAGATGCCTGTTCATCTTGAACCGTCCCCTCGGAGATTCCTGCCACCCCAATGGGCAGAATCTCAACCATTAAGATTCCGTAAAGACTCATTGTCTACATGGTCTTTAGGCCCCCACACACGGGCCCCCAAAGCTCCAATAATGGGGGCCCCAAGACTTACGACCCTCGAGTTTTGGCACGCCCCGTGCCGGGGCGACATCGAAGGATGGGATCGCCCGGCTCGCGCTCGAGCACCTGTTGCGGCTCTCAGAGTTGCTGTCGCCGGCCTGCACATCGTGCGGTGAGATGCGTGCGCGCCGGGTGATGACCAACGAAGCGATGACGGTCGAATACTCGGGCCGAGACCTGGACCCGGTCGAGATCGTCGCCCAGGCGCTACACATGCTCGCCGCCGCGGTGGCGGCGACAGTCAAATCGTCGTGCTGGCGGCGACGATCGCCGCTACCGAATGACGATGCGCTCCAAATCGCCGGCTCAGTTGCCCCTGGGCCACGCCGGCATCGGTCCATGAACGATACTGATACTTCGATGTCTACCTCGGTAACGCGCACTCCGTCGGGACAGATCGGCCGCTTGCCGTATCTTCCTGGACTCGACGGATTGCGGGCGGTCGCCGTGATCGCGGTGATGATCTACCACGCCAACCACGAATGGCTGTCGGGTGGCTTCCTTGGTGTCGAGGTGTTCTTCGTCATCAGTGGCTACCTCATCACGCTGTTGTTGATCGGCGAATTCGAACGCAACGGACGAATCAACCTGCGGCGGTTCTGGCTGCATCGCTTCCGCCGATTGTTGCCGGCGTTGTTCGTGATGCTCGCCGGCCTCGCCGTGTTCATGACGGCGTTCCGCCGAACACCCATGGGCCGAACGCGTGGCGACTTCGCCGGCGGCATCCTCTACGTCAGCAACTGGTACCAGATCATCGTCGGCCAGGGGTACACCGCCAACGAGGCCTTCGTGCCGCTGCGGCACCTGTGGTCGTTGGCCGTCGAGGAGCAGTTCTATCTGCTGTGGCCGCTCGTGATGGTCGCGATCCTCGTTCGCCGTGGTGGCCGCGACCTGCCCCGAGTTGCTCTGTGGCTGGCCGGCGCCAGCTTGATCGTTGCGGCAGCGATGGCACTGCTGTTCCATCACGGCGACGTCGCGGCGACGTGTACGGCCGACCAACGCGACGGTTACTGGTCGCTGTTCGGTCGTTGCATCAGCATCAACGAGTCGCTGTACCTCGGCACGTTCAGCCGAGCCGGTGGGTTGTTGCTCGGGTCCGCGTTCGCGATGGTGTGGCGCCCGCGTGAGGTGGCGCAGGGGACGATGCAGAACAAGGCGCTCCTCCTCGACGGCGTCGGCGTGGTCGGCCTGTTGCTGTTGGGATGGCTGACCTGGACGATGTGGCTGTCGGAAGGTGGACGTCAGTTCGGCATTCGTTTCGATTCGGCGCTGTTCCAGGGTGGATTCTTGCTGACCGGCATCGCCACGGTGTTGGTGATCGCCGGGGTCACCCACGAACGCAGCACGTTGGGTCGAGTGCTCGGCATCCCGCTACTGAACTGGATCGGCACTCGCAGCTACGGCCTCTACCTCTACCACTGGCCGATCTATCAGATCATGCGTCGCGAAGCGGGCAAGGCGTTGACACCGGCGCAGTTCGTCATCGCCATCATCCTCACCCTGCCGATCACCGAAGCCAGCTACCGATTCATCGAACTGCCCATCCGGCAAGGTCGCATCGCCGAGAGCATCCGCAACCGCCGCCGACCGCGGCCCGCCGACGTGTATCGCCGACGACGCCGGCTCGTCGTGATCGTGCTGGTCTCGCTCGGCCTGGTGGGGTTCGCCGGCGTCAGCATCGCGCTCGCACCGAACAAGTGCGTCGGTCAGGTCGAGTGCGATCTCGCTGCAGCATCGGCCGCAACCGACCCCGTCGCGCCCACCGACACCTCGCTACCCGAGGCAACGAATGCATCGGTGGCGGACGACACGGTGGCTCCACAGAGCACGGCGTCGACCACTTCGTCGTCGTCCACCACGAGCACGACGCTGCCCCTGGAACAGCGGCCACCGATCGCGATCGGCGAGTCGGTCATGCTCGGGGCCAAAGCGCAGTTGGAGGCCAAGGGATTCGTGGTCGACGCCGCCGAGAGCCGGCAGGGCAAGGAGGTCGTGCCGTTGCTTGCCCAGCTGCGCGCCGCCGGGCGACTGGGCAACACCGTCGTGATCCACATCGGTACCAACGGCGAGGTCTCCGACGAGACCTTCGCGGCGATCATGGCCAACCTGCCGCCCGAAGAGGTCAAGTCGGTGTGGTTCCTGACCGTGCGCGCCGACGTTGCCTGGATCGACGGCAACAACGCCCGCCTCCTCGGGTTGCCGGGCAAGTATCCGAACGTGCAGATCGGATACTGGGCCGACTTCGTGCCGAAGATCTCCGGCATGGCCAGTGACGGCATCCACCTCGTCTCCGCCGAGGCGAAGCAGACCTATGCAGACCTGATCGCCTCGTGGGCCGCTCAGCCGCCGCCTGGCTGAGCGCGTCCATGAGCCGTTGTTTCCGACTTCCGGCGTGACCAACCCGCGCTTGTACCCTTGCTGTCTTCATGGAAACCTCGGTCGATCTGCACCAACGCGAGATGTACGAGCTCGCCGTGCGAATCGGCGCCTCGTGGGTGCAAATCCGTCGCGGCGCGGCGATGGGGACGTTGCGCGACTACCTGTTGGGCACCGGCGACGAAGCACTCGAGCAAGGCCAGATGGATTCGCTTGACCTCCTCGCCCGCCAGCCGTTGTGGCGGATGAGTGATCTCGCCGAAGCCCTGCGCATCGATCCATCGACCGCGACCCGTGCCGTACAGCGGCTGGTGGCTGCCGGGCTTGCGTCGCGCTCGACGAACGACGGCGATGGTCGGGTGGTGATGGTCGAGATCACCGAGGCCGGTCGCTCGCGACATGCCGACGTCAATGCCCGCCGGGGTCTACTGATGACGCACATGCTCGGCGCGTTCACGCCGGAGGAACGCCCGATCCTCGCCGACATGCTCGAGCGCTTCGTGTCTGCCGTCGACGAGTTCGTCGAACACCGCGCCAACATCATCACCTGACCCCAACCTCGTGCCATCGGGCGCGATGTGAGTACGTGCAATACCGGAATCACGCCCGACCAGATCCAGCGGGCGCGATGTGAGTACCTGCCCTACCGGAATCGCGCCCGACCAAGCGGTCACGCCACGACCAGCTGCAGTCGGGCGGGCCGGGGGCGGGGTGGAGATGGGTGCGGCTAGGGTCGACGACGTGGCAGATCGGACCCAGTTCACCGAGCAGGCGACGCAGTATGCGCCGCAGCTGTACAGCGCGGCGCTGCGCATGACCCGCAACAGCTCGGATGCCGAAGACCTGGTGCAGGAGACCTACCTGCGCGCGTACCGCAGCTATGCCAGTTTCGAAGACGGCACCAACCTGCGCGCCTGGTTGTTCCGCATCATGACCAACCAGTACATCAACACCTACCGCGCCAAGCAGCGTCGCCCGGTGGAGACCGACCTCGACGACGTCGAGGACCTCTACCTGTATCGCCGTGTCGGCAACCTCGGCGCCCTGAGCCGCAGCGCCGAAGACACGCTGTTGGAACTGTTCACCGACGACGAGGTGAAGACGGCATTGGAAGAGTTGCCGGATGCATTTCGGATCCCGGTGCTGCTCGCCGACGTGGAAGGATTTTCGTACAAGGAGATCGCCGAGATGACGGAGGTCCCGATCGGCACCGTGATGTCACGGCTCCATCGGGGAAGAAAAGCGATGCACAAGAAGTTGTACCACTTTGCCGAGCAGCGCGGCATGCTTGCCGCTAGCGATGACGAGCACGTGAAAGAACCGACCAATGGCTGATTGCAACGAGACGATCCGTGAGCTCGAGGCCTTTCTCGACGGGGCGTTGTCGGAAGATGGTCACCACGCGATCCACTCCCACCTCGAAGGATGCACCGACTGCCTGCAGGCATTCGACTTCCACGCCGAATTACGCACCGTGATCGCCGCCAAGTGTCGCAACGACGAGATGCCGCCCGGCCTGCTGTCACGCATCGAGCAGTGCTTCAACGAGGATTTCGACGGCGACGGTCGCATCGGCTGACAGAGTTCACGAGTTCGGCGACTGCTCGCTACGCTGGCGAACATGACAGCGGTCATCTTTCACTTCTGGCTCGGCGTCATCCTGCTTGCAGTGTCGATCCTCGCTGTCGTCGGCTTGATCGGCAGCTACCTGAAGAAGGTCAGCGCGCCGCAGTTCCCCTCGAAGCGAAATCGCGAAGAGTAACCGGGCGACCCGTGGCAGCCGCTGAGTCGCCGATCGACTGGCGCCGCGCCGAACAGGTCGCCACGCGCATCGCGACCCGCCACGCCGAACACCAGGCTGCAGCAGTGGTCGACCTCACCGCGATGATCCCGCGGCTGGAGGATCAGATCGAAGCCACCACGGGGTTGCGCTCGCTGTCGGGCCCGGCAACGGTGGGCCTGATCGACCGGGCGGGATGGATCCTCGCCAACATCGCCTCGTTCCAGCATCTCCTGGCGCCGCTGATCGAGCAATGGGCGGCGAAGATCCCGACCCAGGGCAAGGTGGCGTCGATCAGCCGCCAGTTGGCCGGTGCGGAACTGGGTGCACTGCTCGGATGGATGAGCACTCGGGTGTTGGGCCAGTACGACCTGCTGGTCGGCCGCGACGAGGCCGACGATGCGGTGTACATGGTGGGCCCCAACCTGGCCGCGCTCGAACACCGATTCGGCTTCGACCCGGTGGAGTTCCGCACGTGGGTGTTGCTGCACGAGTTGACCCACCGCGCCCAGTTCACCGGTGTGCCGTGGATGCGCGATCACTTCACCGGGCTGGTCGACACCAGCGTGCGTCTCGCCAACCCGGATCCGCGGCGGCTCCTCGAGGCGATTCGCGAAGCGTTCAGTGATCGCGCGCAGGCCCGCCAGCGCGTGCGCGACAGCGGCGTGTTCGGATTGATCGCCTCCCCCGAGCAGCGCGAGGTGATACAGCAGATCGCCGGATTGATGTCGCTGCTGGAAGGCCACGGCGACGTCACGATGAGTCGGGCGGTCGGTGACCTGGTGCCGTCAGCGTCTCGCTTCGCCGCGGTGCTGCAGGCCCGTCGGAAGCGATCGAACCCGTTGAGTCGTCTCACGCTGCGCCTCACCGGTATCGAAGGAAAGCTGAACCAGTACGCAGCCGGCGAACGGTTCATCGCTGCGATCGAGCGGGAGGGCGGACCCCGCGCCATCGACGTGTGCTGGCGGAGCCCCGCCAACCTGCCGTCGTTGGACGAGATCCGCACCCCACAGCTCTGGCTCGATCGCATCGGGGCGCTTGTTGCTTGACGCCGAGCCCGCCACCGTCACCCTGCTCGCCAACTGCACGTTCCCGCCGCCGGGCACGGAGGTCACGTGTGCGGTCTCGGGGGGCGCCGACTCGATGACCTTGATGGTGTTGGCCGTCGCCGCCGGTTGCACCGTCACGGCCGTGCACGTCGACCACGGGCTGCGCATCGGATCTGGCTCGGAGGCCGCGATCGTCTCGGAGGCCGCTGCGCGTTTCGGCGCAGCCTTTCGCGGCGAGACCGTCGACGTGCCGCTGGGCCCGAACCTGGAGGCGCGGGCTCGCGAGGCTCGGTACGCGGTGCTGCCCGACGACGTGATGACCGGCCACACCGCCGACGACCAGGCCGAGACGATGCTGATCAACCTGATGCGTGGCGCCTCGACCACCGGGCTGGCGGCGATGCGCCCTGGGCCGCGCCGACCGATCCTCGCCCTTCGGCGGGCGAGCACCGTCAGGTTCTGCCGCGCCCAGGACATCACGGTCGTCGATGACCCCAGCAACTGCGACCCGGCGTTCCTCCGCAACCGGGTGCGCCATGAGCTGTTGCCCCTGATGGACGAGTTGGCACTGCGTGACCTCGTTCCGGTGTTGACCCGCCAAGCCGGGCTGCTTCGAGACGATGGCGACCTACTCGACCAACTGGCGGAGGCGATCGACCCGACGTCTGCCAAGCAGCTTGCCGCCGCGCCAGTGCCGCTGGCCAGGCGCGCGGTGCGACGTTGGCTGACCACGGACCATCCACCCGACGCGGCCACGGTCGAGCGGGTGCTGCGCGTCGCCGGCGGCCAGGCGAGCGGCTGCGACATCGGTGGCGGCCGGCGCGTCGAGCGATCACAGCAACGATTACGGCTGCTGGGCGAACCAACGGTGACGCCGAGCCGATAGCCTCGCTTTCCGACATGTTTGCGCTCAATGGAGGAAATTGCTGATGCCGCCGCGGCTTCGGGGCAAGTGGGCGCTGGGCATCACCCCCCGCAACTTCACCTGGATCATGAAAGACAAGCTCGCCGTGTGCGAGCGTCCTGGTGGGTACGGCGACAACCATCGCCGGGTCCGCCGCCAGGAGGAGATCATCTGGTTGCGCGAGAACGGTTTCGGTTGCCTGATCAGCATCATCCCGGCGCCCCACAACCTCCACAACTACGACGAACTGGCCCTGCCCTACCTGCACCGGCCCTTCACCGGGGTCGACGATCTCGGGCAGTGGCTGCGCAACTTCTACGTCGAGCTGAGTGCCCTGCTGGAAGGCAGCACCAAGGTGATCGTCCACAACGAGCCCGTCGACGACCGCTTGATCGGCATCATGGGCGGTTACATCCGCTGGAGCGGCCTGGTCGACGACCCCTCGCAGGCGATTGCCATCACCGAGCGCATCGCCGGTCGACAGCTCGACCCGTTCGCACGCGAAGTGATCCTGATGGTGCACCAGCTCCGATAGAGGCTCCCGGTCGCCACGTATGCTGGCGCCATGAGTGAGAACCCCGCCAGCTGGCATCCAGACCCCATGGGCCGTCATCAACTGCGGTATTGGGACGGCAAGGTCTGGACCGATCACGTCAGCGACAACGGGGTGCAGGCGACCGACCCGCTGCAACCTCGCGGCCTCGACAAGATCGACTCCGCCCTGACGATCGGCAACGAAGGCGATCCGAACAAGATCCACGAGCAACTGCACGGGGAGTCGAAGTATCGCAGCGCCAACGTCGGCGAGGCCGCGTTCGTCGGCGGCGGAACGATCTTCACCGAGCCGATCCTGGTCGTGAACCAGAAGGCCAAGCTGATCGAGCTCAACAACCAGTACAGCGTGTACAACCAGAGTGGCCAGCAGATCGCCTCGGTCAACCAGGTCGGGCAGAGCGCCGCGAAGAAGGCAGTGCGGTTGCTGACCAGCTTCGATCAGTTCATGACGCACAAGCTGGAGATCGCCGACGCCGCGGGTCGCGTGCTGCTGAAGATCACCCGGCCGGCCAAGTTGATGAAGAGCACCGTGGTCATCAGCGACGGCAACGATCAAGAGATCGGCCGCATCGTGCAGGACAACGTGTTCGGCAAGATCCACTTCTCGCTGCAGGCGGGTGGGCACACCTACGGCGCGATCAAGGCCGAGAACTGGCGGGCCTGGAACTTCCGCGTCGAGGACCACACCGGGGTGGAGGTGGCGAGGATCACCAAGACGTTCGAGGGTGTTGCCAAGACCATCTTCACCACCGCCGACAACTACGTCGTGCAGATCCACACACAGATCCCGCAGCCGCTCAACTCGCTGGTCGTGGCGGCGGCACTGTCGGTCGACACCGCCTTGAAGCAGGATTCGCGAGGCCTCGGCTAGGGCGTCGGCGGGTCTCCGACACGCCGTGGCCGAGGAATCACGATCGGCAGATCGGGGGCGGCACGGCGGTGCTGCACCGGTACGTAGACCGTGGTCGGCGGAACCGTGGTCGGTGGCGCTGTGGTCGGCGGCGCGGTGTTCGGCGGGGCCGTGATTGGCGGCGCGGTCACCGGCGTTGCGTCGCCTGGCTGCGGCGGGATTGCGGTGATCTTGCAACCATCGACCGCCTTCACGACAGACGTCGGGTCGATCGAGGCGCCGCCACCGGGATGCACCTCGAAGTGGAGGTGCGGGATCGGTGAATTGCCGGTCATTCCGACCTGGCCGATGATCTGCCCGGCCTTCACCACCGACCCCACCACGAGTCCTGGGGCGAACGCGCTGAGATGGGCATAGAAGAAGTAGGTGCCACCCGCGGCGGTCAACCGCCATCCGTTTCCGGACAGCGAGCCGGGCGCATCGCGGTACTGCCTGGTGAGGGTGCCGTCCTTGACGGCGTACACCCATTGACCGGCCTTGGCGATGATGTCGACGCCCTCGTGGGCTCGACCGCCTCCCCGTGGCGCGCCATAGGTATCCGTGAACGAGCACACCCCCTGAACCGGGAACACGTCGATCGTGGCGGCCGGGGATGCGGCCGGGGGCGTGGCGGGCGGTGTCGCTGGAGGCGTGGCCGGGGGTGCGGCCGGAGGCGTGGCTGGCGGTGTCGCTGGAGGCGTGGCCGGCGGTGTCGCTGGAGGTGTGGCGGTCGACGGCAGGCACAGCGTCTGGCCGGGATGGATCACGGTTGCGGTCGATGCCCCATTGGCGTTGATCAGTGCGGTCATCGTCACGCCGTTGCGCGAGGCGATCCTGCTCCACGAATCCCCGCCGACGACCGAGTACGTGGCACCAGGGCACGCCGGCGCACTGGACGGCCCGATTGCTTTGGCGATCTCGGCCATTGGAACGATACCGACGACGAACATCAGCGTGGCAAAGAGCCAACGGCTGGGGGTCGACGCTCTGCGCGCTCCTGCCCCGTTGTGTTGGTCGGATACTGGCGGCATCCGCTACTCCCTTCGCCTACCAGGAACATCGGCACGCTTGACAACCCGCTTGAGGGCCCTTCTACCCGATAACGTTCAGAACATGCGCGGGCAACGAGTGCTCGTCAGCGGGATGGGCGGAGAACTCGGGTCTCTCGTTGCGTCACTGCTGGAAGCCGAGCCCTGGGTGGGCTCGATCCTTGGCATTGACGTCGATCCGCCACGCCGCCGGCTGCGCCGTAGCGAGTTCCACCTGATCGATCCCAGCAATCGTTCGCGCATCGTCGACGTGGTCACCGCGTTCGACCCGCACGTGCTCGTGCACCTGGCCGTGTGGGAGCCCGACGCTCGCGCCGGAACGACACAGGCGAAGCGACTCACCGGCGAGTCAGCCACCTCGATCATCGCCGCCGCCGCAGAGTGTCGATCGCTGGAGTCGATCGTGGTCCGCAGCGGCATCGAGATCTACGGCCGTGGCCGTGGTTCGCTGACCCGTCCCGATGAGGATTCACCGATTCGGCCGACCAGCGAATACGGCCGGATGGTGGCCGACATCGAAGCCACAGCGCACCGCGTCGGCGAGCGCATCGGCGTGGCGGTGACGGCCCTGAGACTGGCGCCAGTGCTGGGCCCACACGTGCCGAGCCCGCTGGGGCGCGTGCTGCGGCAACCCGTCGTACCGTTCAGCCTGCTGGCCGATTCACCGTTCGCCGTGATCCTCGACTCCGACGCGGCGCGGGCGTTCGTGGCGGCCGCCGAGCAGCGCCCGCAGGGCCCGCTCAACGTCGTCGCCCCAGGCGCCATCACGACCATGCAGGCAATCCGGCGCGGCCGACGCCTGCCGTTGCCGTTGGTGGGGCCGGAGTGGCGGGTGGCTCGACAGATCAGCTTCCTGCTCGGCGCTCCATTGCCAGAGCACGTGATGGAGCTGATCCATCGCGGTCGGCTCGCGGACGGCGCCCGACTGCTGTCGACGCTCGGCATTGCACCGCACGTCACCACCCAGGACGTGATCGACCGGCTCTTCGAATGGGAAGCGATCGTTCGGATCCCAGCAAAGCAGGCAGCCTGACCATGCAACCCGTGATCCGTCTTCCGCGATCGTGGTACCCGGCCGACTCGGTCGATGAATGGGGCCGCGACGCCCACCTCATCGAACTGCTCTCGCCCGCGGCAACGATGCGCTGGGATGTCAGCGTGGGCGGCATGCACCACTTGCCCAAGCGCGACGGTGCCCTGCTGGTGACGAACTCGCGATACTTCTCGCTGAGCACGGTCTATTCGGCGTGGGCCTTGAGCCAGAACATCGGTCGGCCGGTGCGCTTCGGTGGTCGCCCCGACATCGTGCCGTTCGGGCCGCTGCTGCAGCGTCTCGGCGGGCTGCTGAACAACCCCGAGGAGATCAGCGGCGCGCTGCGCGCCGGCGAGTTGGTCGTCGTGTCGGCCAAGGGCACTCGCGATCCGCGCCATTGCGGCACAGTCGATCCCAAGCTGGTCGCCGCCGCCATCGCCAGTCACACCCCGGTGTATCCCGTGGCATCGATCAGTTCGCTGTTCGGCCGCGCTGCCCGCGTCGAGGTGGGGCCCGTGGTCCGGCCACGACGCAAGCGACGCGGTCCGCTGGCCGATCTCGAGCTTGCCGAACTGACCCAGCTCCACATCCAACGGCTGATCGACGGCCTCGGTGGGCTGCACACCGGTGTCGCACCGATCGACTGGCTGGCCGAGGGCTGATGGGCTACGCACGCGCCAGCGACGGGGCCCGGATTCACTACGAGGCGTTCGGCCGCCACGATCTGCCGGTCGTGCTGATGATCCAGGGCCTCGGCGCAGACAAGCACGGCTGGGACATGCAACGGTTCACGTTGGCCCGCCACTACCGCGTCATCGCGTTCGACAACCGCGGCGCTGGTCGCAGCGACAAGCCGTTCGGCACGTACTCGATCGAGCAGATGGCCGACGATGCCGTTGCGGTCCTCGACCACGTGGGCGTCGACGCTGCGCACGTCGTCGGTGCGTCGATGGGTGGGGCGATCAGCCAGTTGATGTGCGTGCGGCACCCCACCCGGGTGCTGTCGTTGACCCTGGCATGCACCGCGTGCCGCAACCAGCCGTGGCGACGCGAGTTGCTCGAGCGATGGATGCAGACCGCGCAGGAGCGCGGCATGGGCGCGATGACGGGCGAGGCTGCTCGGTGGGTGATGGCGCCGCGCTCGTTCCGGCGTCTGGTGCCCACGTTCGGGTGGCTCGGCCCGTTGGCCATGGGGCGCCCGACGCATTCGTTCATTGCCCAGATTCGGGCCATCCTGGCCGCCGCCGATGACCTCGCCGACCGGCTGCACGAGGTCCATGTGCCCACGCTCGTGGTCGTCGGGAACCAAGACATCCTCACGCCGCGAGGCGACAGCGAAGAGATCGCCGATCGAATCCCTGGTGCGGAACTGGTCGTGATCTCCGGTGCAGCGCACGGCTTCATGGTCGAGCACGCCAGCACGTTCAACAAGATCCTCAAGGAGTTCCTGCACCGGGTCAGCCAGCCCGAACCAGTCGGTGCAGCCGCTCGCTAGATGATCGAGTTCAGCATCGCGCTGCGCCAATCGCTGACCGACAACCTCGTTCGCCATCACCTCGCCGAGATCCCGGCAGACGATCGTCGTCGCGCTGCGGTCGCGGTGGTCGTGGTCGACAGCGATGTCGACTCCGGCGAGTCGAACGAGTTCTCGCCCGAGGAGATGTTCGACATCCCCGGTGACCTCACCGGCTTCGACGCCCGCATCGCGGGTGTCGGCGGTGGCGCTGCGTTCCTGCTGTGCCGGCGGGCGGCGAAGATGAACCGGCACGCCGGCCAATGGGCGCTGCCGGGCGGCAAGGTCGATGCCGGCGAGACGGCCGAGGGTGCGGCGCTGCGCGAGATCCAAGAGGAGGTCGGCCTGACGATCGACGAGTCGCAGGTGCTCGGCAGGCTCGACGACTACGCCACCAGATCGGGCTTCGTGATCACGCCGATCGTGGTGTGGGGCGGGCCCGCAGCCGACCTCGCGCCGGATCCGCGTGAGGTCGCCACCGTGCTGCGAATCGGCCTGCACGAGCTGTGCCGTGCCGATTCGCCTCGCTTCGTGTCGATCCCCGAGAGTGATCGACCAGTTGTGCAGCTGCCGATCGGCGGCGACCTCATCCACGCCCCCGACCGGCGCTGTGCTGTTGCAGTTCCGCTGGGTGGCGATGGAGGGCCGGGCCGACGCCCGAGTCAACGAGTTCGAGCAACCGGTCTTCGCCTGGCGCTGAGGTCTGCAGCAACGTGCTGATACTGAGACACAGAAACGGCGCTAACAACTCCACTGGGCTGAGTCAGTGGCGACCGGAGTGGCCGAAGCCACCGCCGCGGTCGTCGCCGTCGAGCGAGTCGACGACGAGCCAAAAGACCACTTAGACGCGTTGGATCACCAGTTGCGCCAGCCGATCGCCGCGGTTGAAGATGAACGGGTGCTGCGGATCGGTGTTCAGGAGCACCACCTTGACCTCCCCGCGGTAGGCCGAGTCGATCAGGCCGGGGGTGTTGGCCAACGTGAGGCCGTGGTTCAACGCGTTGCCACTGCGCGGCAGCACGAAACCGGCGTAGCCGGCGGGGACGGCGATCGAGATCCCCGTCGGCATCAGCAGCCGCCCACCGGCCGGCGGCACCACACC
>JANPOJ010000588.1:0-12204 GCA_031427935.1 Ilumatobacteraceae bacterium
TTTACCATGCTCGGCGCGGGTCCCCCCCTTTTTAAAACACAATTTTTTGTTGTGGGGGGGGCGGCGGCGGGCCCCCCGCCGCACCTCACGCCGATCGAAGTGACACGCGTCTACTTCGGTCGGCGTCTCTACATTCGCATAGCTTTACGAAGACGCAACGCTTGAGTGCCAGGGGGGCCCATGACCGCGACAGACGTACAAGTCAGCGACGAGCCGGTTGCAGAACCACCGCCAGTTCCGCTTGACGAACGAATCACACACCGCGGCCCGATGCGCCGGTGGCTCATCTCGCCCGAGATCGGTGCTCTCATCGGTGCGGTCATCGTCTGGACGTTCTTCTGGGGGAACGGCCAGACCTTCGGCGAGGCCGACACCACGCTCAACTGGCTCGACGTGGCCGCCCCGACCGGCATCATGGCCGCAGCAGTTGCGCTGTTGATGATCGGCGGCGAGTTCGACCTGTCGTCGGGCGTCATGACCGGCGCCACCGCCATTCAGATCGGCCTGGTGTCGCGCTTCTTCATGGGTTCGGGCATCAACATCGGGTGGGCCATCGGTTCAGCGTTCCTTGCCGCTGCCGCAGTCGGCTGGTTCAACGGCTTCATGGTCAACCGGACCGGGTTGCCCAGCTTCATCGTCACCCTCGCATCGTTCTTCACGCTTCGCGGCGTGATGTTGGTGATCTCCAAACGTCTTGTCGGCAAGGTGCAGGTCGACAAGATCACCGAGCAGAAGGGCGCCAAGTTCTTCAAGGGCTGGATCGCCCACGAATGGAAGTTCACCGAGTTTGGCATCCGCGACAAGGTCTTCCTCGGGCTCGTCTTCGTCGGGGCCGCTGCGTTCATCTACGGCCTGCTCGAGCAATCGTTCGTCCGACGGTCGGCCGTCAACCCCGCGGGAGCAGGAATTGCCATCGTCGGCCTCATCACGGCCGCGGCCGGTTTCATCGGTCTGCTCCGCACTGACGGCGTCGGCCAGAACGTGCTGTTCACAGCGATCGCTGGCGTGGGTGTCGTGCTGGCCATCGTCGGTGCAGGCCAGGCGCGTTGGAAAGGACACGGCAGGGCCGGCGTCTCCCATGCGCTGCCACGCGAAGCATCGCGCCGCCTCCTCCTCGGCATCGCGTGTGTCGTCTTGGCGGGTCTCACACCGATTCCCTTCGATCGGCATCAGAGTCAAGCCATCCTCAGCTGGACATCGGATGGCCTGCGACCGATCATCGCCGCAATCGCCGCCATCATCGGCGTCGTGCTGGCAGTGCGCGCTGCGTTGCCGGAGATGCGCGAGAAGAAGAAGCGCACCGCCGGGGCCTTCGGAAAGTTGGGCGTGTTCGCGCTCTACTCCGGCGGCTTGGTGACGTCACTGATGATCTGTTTCTTGCAGCTCACCACCGTGCAGGCGCTGCGCGCCATCGGCATGTTGCTGCTCAGCGGGGCAGGGCTGACCTACATGATGTTGGCCCGCGGCATCGCCGGAAAGACCAGCAAGCGGTGGCAGTTGATCATCGGTCTGCTCGTGTCGATCGCCCTCGTGGCGCTGGCGTTCGTGATCCGTGCCGACTCCGACACTGTGCGCTTCCGCACCGGCATGTTCGGCGCCATGATGATCGGGGCCATGGTCCTCACGGCCAACACGCTGCTCGAGTTCTTCATGGAGAAGCGTGATCACGCCGACGTACACGCCGATCGGCTGGGCAAGCGCTTGCAGCTCGGCGGGTTCATCCTCGCGTTCATCGGTTTGATCATCCGTCTCGTGTGGTCGAACCTCACCCCCGAGCACGCTGCCAAGGTCAAGGCGGCCGGCGGCAGCGTCGGGCAGAACGTGCTGCGCGAAACCGTGGTGTGGTGGCTGCTCGTCGCTGCAGTCGGTTCGTATGTGCTGGTGAAGACGCGCTGGGGCAACTGGATCTTCGCCGTTGGTGGCAACAAGGAGGCGGCTCGTGCCGTTGGCGTGCCCGCCAACCAGGTGAAGGTCGGCCTGTTCATCTGCGTGTCGCTGTGCGGCTGCCTAGCCGGAACACTGATCGCCTTGCGATACGGCACGGTGCAAGCCAACCAGGGCACCGGCCTCGAGTTCGAGTACATCATTGCCGCTGTCGTTGGTGGCTGTTTACTGACAGGAGGCTACGGATCGGTGATCGGTGCCGGTCTCGGCTCGGCCATCATGGCCGTGTCGGTCGTCGGTGTGCAGACCACGAAGTGGAACTCTGATGGCCGCTTCGCCTTCCTCGGCGGCGTGCTGCTGCTGGCAGTGCTCGTCAACAACTTCACCCGCAAGAAGGCTCAGGAGGCACGATGACCGTCACCGAGACAGTCGACCCCAGCGAGCACGCGCTGCTCGAGCTGCGCAACATCTGCAAGTACTTCGGCAACGTCACGGCCCTGCAAGACATCACGACCAGGGTCGAGGCGGGCAAGGTCACGTGCGTGCTCGGCGACAACGGCGCAGGCAAGTCGACGTTCATCAAGATCCTGTCGGGTGTGCACCAGCCCAGTTCGGGCGAGTACACGATGTACGGCAGCCCGGTGCACTTCACGACACCCCGCGATGCCCGCAACGCCGGCATCGCCGCCGTGTTCCAGGACTTGGCGCTGGCGCCGCTGCTGTCGATCTGGCGCAACTTCTTCCTCGGCGTCGAGCCCATGCACGCCGGCATCTTCATGCGCACTGCGTTCATGAAGAAAACGGCGAAGGAAGAGATGGCCAAGATGGGCATCGACCTGCGCGACGTCGATCAACCGGTCGGCACGTTGTCGGGTGGCGAGCGCCAGTCCGTGGCCATTGCCCGCGCCGTGTACTTCGGTGCACGGGTGCTGATCCTCGACGAGCCGACGTCGGCGCTCGGCGTGAAGCAATCCGGCGTCGTGTTGAAGTACACGCGTGCTGCCGCGGACCGCGGCCTCGGCGTGATCTTCATCACCCACAACCCCAACCACGCCATTCCTGTCGGTGATCGCTTCTTGTTGCTGAACCGCGGCCACAGCCTGGGCGACTTTGCCAAGGACGAGATCTCCAGGACCGAACTCACCCGTCTGATGGCCGGTGGTGCGGAGTTGGAGCAACTCGAGCATGAGATCGGTATCCGCTGACCCTCGATGACCGCACCCCCCGGCACCACCCTCGAGCTGCTCACGGTTGGTCGCATCTGCGTTGATCTGTATGCCAACGAGGCCGGGGCCAGCTTCATCGATCCGCAAACCTTCACGAAGTCGATCGGTGGGTCGGCCACGAACGTGGCCATTGCCGCAGCGCGCCTTGGCCATCACACCGCGGTGTTCACCAAAGTCGGTGACGACCCGTTCGGCCAGTACGTGCGACACAAGCTCGAACTGTTCGGTGTCGACACGAGCTACGTGCTGACCCATCCGTCGATGCCGACGCCGCTGGCCTTCGCGGCGATGGACCCGCCGGAGGATCCGCAACTGTTGATGTACCGCTACCCGATGGGCCCGGATCAGACGCTGCAGGTCAGCGAGATCGATCGGCAGGCCGCGCTCGACGTGCCGATCCTGTGGTTGACCGGTGCATGGTTCAGTGATGCCCCGGCCCGCGAGACCTGTTGGGAGCTGCTGTCGATCCGCGAGCGGCGCCCGCACGTCGTGTTCGACATCGACTACCGAGCCAACTTCTGGCCGAACCGCGAGGCGGCCACGGCCGATCTCGGCCCGGTGCTCGACCACGTGACGGTTGCAGTGGGGAACCGCACCGAGTGCGAGGTCGCCGTCGGTTCCGGTGACCCTCCCGAAGCGGCCCGGCGACTGCTGGATCGCGGCGTCGAACTGGCCATCGTCAAGATGGGCGGCGAAGGCGTGATGGTGGCCACGTCGCAGGGCACCACCGTGGTGCCGCCGCACTTCGTCGAGGTCGTGTGCGGCCTCGGCGCGGGTGATGCGTTCGGCGGAATGCTCGTGCACGGACTGCTGTCGGGTTGGGAGCCGGTGCGAATCGTCGAGTACTGCAATGTCGCCGGTGCGATTGTCGCGTCACGGTTGCTGTGCTCGGATGCGATGCCGACCTTGACCGAGGTCGCCGAAGCGTTGGAGGAGCGTCGTGTCGCTGGATGACCAGACGTTCGCGTCACTGACCGAAACGCGGGTCAGTGCGCCGCACAAGGTCGCCGAGGCGCTCGCGGCGAGGCGGCGCCGCACCACCCTGACACAGGACGGAATGTTGTTCATCGTCGCCGCCGATCACACGGCGAGGGCGATGGTCGGTCTGTACGACGATCCGTTGGCGATGGCCGACCGGCGGTCGATGCTCGACCGCTTGCTGACAGCGCTCGAACACCCCAGGGTCGACGGTGTGCTGGGCAGCGCCGAGATCATCGACGACCTGGCGTTGCTGGAGGCCCTGCACGACAAGGTCGCGGTCGGCACCATGAACCGAGGCGGGTTGGCCGGTGCCAGTTGGACGATGGATGATCGGTTCACGGCGTACGACACGGCGCATCTCCGCGCTGCCAACCTCGACGCCGGCAAGTTGTTGTTGCGCATCGACTATCACGACGCCGGCACGGTCCCCACGCTCGCCAGCGCAGCGGCCGCGGTGCAAGAGCTCAACGACGCGCACATGATGGCGATGGTCGAGCCGATTCCGTACACCAAGAACGATCGCGGTGAAGCCGTGTGGGACACCGATCCGCTGGCTCTGGTGAAGGCGGTGGGCGTCAGCGCGGCGCTGGGCGGATCGAGCGCATACACCTGGCTGAAGATCCAGGCAACTGCCGACATCGCCACCGTCGCCAAGGTGACCACGCAACCGTTGCTACTGCTCGGCGGCGCGCCCGGCCCCGATCCTGAGGCAACGTTGGCCCTGTGGGAGGCTGCGTTGCATCAACCAACCGTGCGCGGCCTCGTGATCGGGCGATCGTTGCTGTATCCCGCCGATGGCGACGTTGCAGGCTTCGTGTCGCGCGCAGCAGACTTGGTGCAGCAAGCCGCAAAGGACCGGCAATGAGCCCATCACTTCATCGACCATCGGGCACCCTCGCCGTTGGTGATCTTGCAGTTTCACTCGGCCCCGACGATGCCGGGTGGGCCTATTCGGGCCTCAGTGTTGTTTTGTTGGCGCGAGGAGTAGAGCGCTCTATCGACCTCGGCGACAGTGAAGCCGTCGTGCTGCCACTCTCGGCGATCGACGTCAATGTGACCATTGATGGCCAGCACTTCCGCCTCGACGGTCGTGTCTCGGTGTTCGACCGCGTCACCGATTTCGCCTACGCACCGAAGGGTGCCACGGTCGTGCTCAGCGCCCCTGCCGGTGGCGACGTCGCCATCGCAACGGCTCGCTGCGACCGGCGATTGACGGCCCGCTACGGCTCGGCGGACGGCGTCGCGGTCGAGCTGCGTGGCGCCGGCCCGGCGACCCGACAGGTCAACAACTTCCTCAGTCCCGAGGCCTGGCCGCACGCAGACAAGCTGATGTGCGTCGAGCTCATCACACCCGACGGCAACTGGTCGAGCTACCCGCCACATCGTCACGACGACTCACCCGAGTGCCCCGTCAACAATGAAGAGATCTACTACTTCCGCATCGGCGTGGCGGGTTCCAGCCAATACTCCGCCGACGGCTTCGGCATGCACCGCACGTACACCCCGGACGGTTCGATCGACATCAACGTCGTGATCCGCGATGGCGATGTGTTCTGTGTGCCGCGGGGCTATCACGGGCCATGCATCGCCGCCCCGGGCTACCCGATGTACTACCTCAACGTGCTCGCCGGGCCAGGTGGCGAACGCTCGATGGCTTTCTGTGACGACCCAACGCATCACTGGGTCCGCGATACGTGGGCCGACATGGCTACCGATCCGCGGTGCCCGATGACGACCAAGAACGGACGAACCACGTGAGCAAGACGATACGAATAGGTGTGATCGGCTTCGGCTGGATGGGCCAGGCCCACAGTCGCGGATGCCGGCGAGCGCCCAGCTACTTCCTCGATCGCGACTACGAGCCGCAGCTCGTCGTGGTCAGCGACACCGTCGAGGCTCGCCGCGACGATGCCGTCCAATCGTTCGGCTACCAACGTGCCGTGGCCGACTGGCACGAGGTGAGCGATGCCCCC
Organism: Ilumatobacteraceae bacterium; assembly: GCA_031427935.1. Lineage (GTDB taxonomy): Bacteria > Actinomycetota > Acidimicrobiia > Acidimicrobiales > Ilumatobacteraceae > JAENVT01. The sequence continues at coordinate 6,065 of JANPOJ010000588.1, forward strand.
GACGTCGACGTCGTCTTCGTGACGGCACCCAACATGCTGCACGTCGAGATGGTCGAGGCGGCCGCAGCGGCGGGCAAGCCGGTGTTCTGTGAGAAGCCGGTCGGTGGCACGCCGCGTCAGACGGTCGCTGCCGAACGTGCGGCACGCCACGCCGGTGTGATCACCGGTGTCGGGTACAACTACCGCTGGGCGCCGTTGGTGCAATACGCCAAGCAGTTGATCGACAGTGGCGAGATCGGCGAGATCACCAACTACTACGGCCGGTTCTTCTCGATGTACGGCAGCGATCCCATGGGTCTGTTGTCGTGGCGCTTCCTGGTCGACCAGGCCGGTCATGGCGTCAGCACCGACATCCTCAGCCACTCCGTCGACCTCGGGCACTATCTGGTCGGCGGCATCGCCAAGGTCATGGGCACGGGCGAGACGTTCATCAAGCAGCGTCCGCTGCCGACCGGCGGTGGCACGCACTACGACCGTGGCAAGCCCGGCGACCCGACCGGTGAGGTGACCAATGAGGACTACATCGGGATGATGTGCGTCTTCGACGGCGGCGCAAGAGGCACGTTCGAGGCATGCCGTTCGATGGTCGGCCCGGAGAGCCAGAACAGCTTCGAGGTCTACGGCACGAAGGGCTCGATCGCCTGGAACTTCGAGAAGATGAACGAGTTGCGCGTCTACATCGCCGCCGAGCACAAGCACACCGGGTTCACCACGGTGTTCGGCGGCGACCGCTTCCCCCCGCACGGCAACTTCGTGCCGGGCAGCGCCAACAGCATCGGGTTCGAGGATCTGATCTGCATCGAAGATCACGCGTTCCTGCAGTCCGTCGCTGCCGGCCGTCAGCACACGCCGGGGTTCGCCGAGGCGTTGCAGTACGTGTCGGTGCAGGACGCAGTGCTGCGGAGTTGGGAGAGCGGGCGTTGGGAAGACGTCGTTTCTTTGAGGGAGGAATGAGATGAGCACCACACGACTCACGACCGCAGCGGCGATCGTGCGCTACCTGATTGCGCAACGCACGGTGATCGACGATGTCGATGTGCCGTTGTTCCCGGGCGTCTTTGCCATCTTCGGGCACGGCAACGTGACCAGTCTCGGGTTGGCGTTGCAGGAAGCCGGCGACGCCATGCCGACGTGGCGCGGGCAGAACGAGCAAGGCATGGGCCTCGCCGCAGTCGGCTATGCCAAAGCGGTCCGCCGGCGTCAGATCATGGTCGCCACATCGTCGGTCGGGCCAGGCGCCCTCAACATGGTGACAGCCGCAGGGGTGGCTCACGCCAACCGTCTCCCGGCGCTGTTCCTCGTCGGCGACACGTTCGCCAGCCGCCTGCCCGACCCCGTGTTGCAGCAGGTGGAACACTTCGGGGATCCGACCGTCACGGTCAACGACGCCTTCAAGTCGGTCAGCCGATATTGGGACCGGATCATGCGCCCCGAACAGATCATCCACTCGCTGCCGCACGCAGTTGCCGTGATGCTCGACCCAGCAGACTGTGGCCCGGCGGTGATCGCCCTGCCGCAAGACGTGCAGGCCGAGGCGTTCGACTTCCCCGACGAGTTCTTCGCCACGACGGTTCATCACATTGCTCGGCCACGTCCCGACATCGGTCAGTTGGAACGGGCAGTTGCGTCACTCCGGTCGGCGAAGCGACCGTTGATCATCGCCGGAGGGGGAGTGCATTATTCGAACGCCAGTGCCGAGCTCGCCGCCTTCGCCGAGGCGCACGGTGTGCCGGTGGTGGAGACCACGGCAGGCCGCACGTCGCTGCCGGCGATCCACCCGTTCAACGCCGGCCCGGTCGGCGCGACCGGATGCACGAGTGCCAACGACCTCGCCGGGGCTGCGGACGTGATCCTGGCGGTCGGCACGCGGCTGCAGGACTTCACCACCGGATCGTGGACGGCGTTTGCCCGCGATGCCCAGCTGATCGGGCTCAACGCTGCGGTGTTCGACGCCGTGAAGCACCGCTCGCTGCCCGTCGTCGGCGATGCTCGTGAGGGACTACGCGAGATGGAAGAGCGGCTGACCGGCTGGGTGGCTGACGAGGACTGGGCGATGCGTTGCAAGAACGTGACCGCCGAATACCACGCATACATCGATCGCCTCGCCGATCCGTCGGCCGTGGGCGAGAGCGGACGGCCCACGTATGCGCAGGTGATCGGCGCTGTCGATCGGGCTCAGCAGCCGCGAGACTACGTCTTTGCTGCGGCCGGGGGGCTGCCGGGCGAACTGATCAACGGCTGGAGGGCCAAGGAGGTCGGCGACTTCGACTGCGAGTACGGGTTCTCGTGCATGGGCTACGAGATCTCCGGCGCATGGGGTGCCAAGATGGCCCGCCCAGACGACGAGGTCATCACGTTCGTGGGTGATGGCTCGTACATGATGATGAACAGCGACCTGTACAGCTCAGTGCTCTCGGGCCACAAGCTGATCGTGATCGTCTGCGACAACGGCGGCTTCGCCGTCATCAACCGCCTGCAGGTCAACCAGGGCGGCGAATCGTTCAACAACCTCATCGCCGATGCCCGCCACCGCGAGCTCGTGTATGTCGATTTCGCCGCCCACGCCGCGGCAATGGGTTGCGACAGCGAGCGCGTTGCCTCGGTGCACGAGTTGGAGGGTGCGCTCAAGCGAGCACGGCACAACGACCGCACGACGGTCATCGCCTTGAAGACCGACGCCTACTCGTGGACCGGCGGCGGAGCGTTCTGGGAGGTAGGCGTGCCCGAGGTCAGCGACCGGGCCGAAGTACAAGCGGCCAAGGCGAAGATGGTCAGCGGCAAACAACAGCAGAGGATCGGAACATGACGGGGAGACTCGATGGCAAGGTCATCGTGATCAGTGGCGGCACGCAGGGTTTGGGTGAGGCCATCGCCCGGCAGGTCGTTGGCGACGGCGCGGCCGGCCTGGTGATCGCCGGTCGGAGTACGGACCGTGGCAATGCCCTGGCGAAGGAGCTCACGGACCTCGGTACACCCACGACGTTCATCGAGGCCGATATGGAGGATCCGGGTGCACCGCGCGCAGTGATCGATGCTGCCGACAAGCAATTCGGTGTCGTCCACGGCGTGGTCAGCGTCGCCGCAGCAACGTGGCGCGACAACGTGTGGAGCGCGACGACTGACGGCTTCGACCAGATGATCGCCGTCAACACGCGTGCCCCCCTCTCCTGATCCAGGCTGCGGCCGAGGTCATGCGCCGCGAGGGCGTTGCCGGTTCGTGTGTCACCATCGGCTCGACCAGCGGTCACGGTGGTCAGCCGTTCATCCTCAGCTATTGCATCTCCAAGGGTGCGCTCGAGACGCTGACCCGCAACCTCGCGTTCTCGTTGATGCGCCACAAGGTCCGCGTCAACCTGGTGAGCCCCGGCTGGATGGACACCGAGTCGGAGGACGCCACGCAGCGCAAGTTCCACAATGCAACCGATGGCTGGCTCGAGAAGGCCGAAGTCGGCCAGCCAATGGGCCGGCTGATCAAGCCGCCCGAGGTCGCCAAGGTCGTGGCCTTCTACCTCTCCGACGATTCAGGGATGCTGACCGGCAACTTCGTCGACTACGACCAATCCGTTCTCGGCGCCGGTGATGCACCGAAGCCCTCACTCCAGGAGACACCACAGTGACCCTCAGAATCGCAGTGCTCGGCGTCGGCCGAATCGGCAAGATGCACGCAGAACTGCTGGCACGACAGGTGCCGGGTGCATCACTGGCGATGGTGCAAGACATCAATGCCGATGCAGCCGCAGCCGTCGGCGAGCAACTCGACGTACCGCACACGACCGATCCCGATGCGGTCCTCGCCTCGCCCGACGTCGATGCGGTGGCGATCTGCAGCAGCACCGACACCCACGTGCCGTTCATGATCGCGACAGCACGGGCCGGCAAGGCCATCTTCTGTGAGAAGCCGATCTCGCTCGACCTCGCCAAGGTCGACGAGGCCCTGGCTGTGGTTGCTACCAGCGGTGTGCCGATCCAGGTCGGGTTCAACCGGCGCTTCGACCCGGCACACGCCTCGGTGCGCGCTGCGGTGATCGATGGCTCGGTGGGCGATCTGCACATGTTGCGGATCACCAGCCGTGATCCCGCGCCACCACCGATCGCCTACATCAAGGTCTCGGGCGGCATCTTCCTCGACATGATGATCCACGATTTCGACATGGCCAGGTTCGTCACGGGTAGCGAGGTGATCGATGTGTACGCGCAAGCTGCGGTTCGCGTCGACCCGGCCATCGGTGAGGCCGGCGATGTCGACACCGCAGTCGTGATGTTGCGTCACGAGAACGGTTGCATCACCACGATCGACAACAGCCGCCAGGCCGTCTATGGCTACGACCAGCGCGTCGAGGCCTTCGGCTCCGCCGGTTTGGCCGCGTCGGAGAACGCCGTCACCCACACCGGCGTCCGCCGCACTGCCGCTGGTTCGATCGGCGCGACCGTTCCCTACTTCTTCCTCGATCGCTACATCCCCAGCTACATCGACGAGTGGCAGTCGTTCGTCAGCTATGTCACCGACGGCGGGCCCTCGCCGGTGTCGGCCAACGATGGCCGAGCGCCACTGGTGATCGGCCTCGCCGCCTGGAAGTCGTATCGCGAAGGCCGTCTCGTGCGCTGCGACGAGATCGCCTGACCCCAGAGTGTTTGGCGTCGTCGTATGCATGCCCGACGAGACCGACTCGACACGTCTTGCGATCCGGGTGATTCCACGAGCCAAGCGAGATGAGGTAGGTGGCGAGCGCGGCGGTCGCCTGCTGGTGCGAACGACTGCGGCACCCATCGACGATCAGGCCAATGCGGCCGTGCGCAAGTTGGTGGCCGTGCATCTCGGTGTACCGGTGCGCCGTGTCGAGATCGTGTCGGGTCACCACTCGCGCGACAAGGTCCTCAGCATTGCGCCATGACGTCGGTCTCGAAATTGCTTTGCGATCCTCCGCGATAGCGTCAGTGATGACGAAACGGAAGGGTTCGACCATGACGATTCGACAGGCCATCGAGAAGTTGCTGACCCGAGGTGCACCGCCGGATGATCAGGACGAACCGGTCGAGATCGCACTGGTCCCCATCGGCACTGGCCCGATGACGCTCGCGTCGCTTCGTGAGTCCGGGTTCGACGCCACCGGCGCAGAGACCTTCAACATCGTTACCAATGTCTTGAGCGACTACCGCATCCTCGTGCCGCGCAGCCAGGCAGCAGACGCCACGGCCCGCCTGCGGGACCTGCTCTAGATGATCGCGCTCGGCCTGTTGATGGTGCTGGGCGGGTTCATTTTCATGGCGCCCCGCGGCGGAATCCCCGGCGCGACGGCTCATCGCAACGTGTCGTTGGGCATGCAGCGGATCTTCACGACGAGGGGCTATGAGGGCGAGCCGCCGTCGTGGCGCCACCGACTGATCCAGATCCTCATCGGGCTGGCGCTGGTGGTCGGCGGCATGGTCGTGATCGCTCACGCGGGTATCTGAATCGGCCCTCAGCGGTCGAGGTCGAGGACCCGGTCCGCGATGTCGGCGACGGCGGCGTCGTGGCTGGCGACGACGATGCAGGTGCCGTCGGTGACCATCGACCGCAGCAGGTCGAGCACGGTCGCGATGTGGCCGGCATCTTGATGGCTCGTCGGCTCGTCGGCCAGGAGCACGATCGGCTCGATGATCGCGGCGCGGGCCAACGCCATGCGCTGTTGCTGACCGAGCGAGGTGTCGGATGCGGCGCGATCGACCTCGTCGGCGAGCCCCAATCGCCGGAGCATGTGGCGCCCGCGGTCGTTCGCTGTCGGGCGAGCGACCCCCGACAAGCGCAACGGCAACGCGACGTTCTCGGTCATCGTCAATTCGGCGATCGTCGCGATGACCTGAGGCAAGATCGCAGTGCCCTGCCACGTGCGATCGGCGCCACCGTCGCCCCACGGCCCGCACTTCACCAGCGTGCCGCCGTCGGGCTCGATCCACCCGGCGAGCAGCGACAGCAGGGTCGACTTGCCGCTGCCCGATCTGCCGCGCACCACCACCAACTCGCTCGACGATTCTTAAACCTGATATCGAATTCCAAACCACCGATGCCTGACTTGAGATTGCTCCCCTGTACCACGCTGATTTTTCCTGAATCTCCGCTCCCGATCCCCGATTCTTCAAATCTGTAGCCAATAATCTGCATG
>JANPOJ010000589.1:0-1763 GCA_031427935.1 Ilumatobacteraceae bacterium
CTTCGGGACCGACTCGTTCACCTACACGATCACCGACGGCTTCGGTTGGGCCGACGTGGGTGCCGTGACCTTGACCGTCCAGCCGTCACCGATCTCGGCCAGCCTCGTACCCGCCGCGCCAACGACCGGGCCGGGGGCGACCTCGATCAACCTGGCCGACATCCCGTACGAGCGGATGCGGGCGCTCGATGTCGACGTGTCGAACGCTCCGCTAATGCGACGGTCACCGCTCATGAGGCGCTCACCCCTCATGAGGCGCTCACCGGTGGCGGAATTCGCGCCCCTCATGCGACGCTCGCCGCTCGTGACCGGCGCTCCGCTCTCGGAGATCCCCGTCGATTTCCCAGGAGGCTGGCCGGCGTTGCTGGCCGGAACCGACTTGGCCGGCATTCCGACCCAGAGCATCACGCTCGGGCAGTTCCTCGCACTGTACGCCCCGCCCGGACCACCGACCCAGACGCTTCGCGCTCTCACGATCTCCGATCTGTCGTTCTTCGACGGCACCCCGATCGCCGATGCGAGCCCGGCAGGGCTTCTGCTCGGCAACACGCCTGTCGAGGGTCTGCGGTTCGGAACCCAGACGTGGTGTGAACGGCTGACAGCCGACACCCTCGGTGCGTCGACATGTGCGCTGCTCGGCATCGGCCCGGCCACGACCATTCTTGAACTCGACATCAACGTCGACGCTGCAAAGATCTTCGCCGGGCATCCCGACCTTCGGCGCATCCCCCTCGCCGCCAACTTCGTCGCGCTCACCGGAGCACCCGTACTCAACGCCCAACTGAACGAACTCAACCAGTTTGCGACCGACATCGGGCAGATCACGGTCACCTCCGCGATCAACGCGTTTCCTGCGGTCGGCGCTGTGCGGATCTCCGACATCCCGGTGAACGACATCAATCCGAATGACGGCGCATACGGGCGGCGCGACCTGGTGGTCAACTGCACCATCGGCTTCGACTGCGCCGCAGCCGGTGCGACGCTCGGGCAAGCTAGGGCGGCAGGTGCCCTACGTCCACTTGCTCGATTGCAGGACGTCGGCCGGGCGTTCGCCGACCACACCGTTGCTGGTGATCCCCCAATCTCGCTGATACAGATCGCTACCGCGCTGCCGGTCGCACTCGATCTGAATGATGTGATCGTCGGTTTCTTGGATCAGGCCGACTTCCCGTGGGAAGACGTCGACCTGACGACCGCCGGGCTCCAAGACTTCGCTCGCGCCGGCTCCACGCTCGATTGGAACCTGCAGATCTCGATCTCGAGCGCCCGCGGTGGCCCGGGGCCATTCGCCACGACGGCCACGGTCACATTGCCACCCGGCTTCCGCTATTTCACGCCGACCCCAGCCCGGCCGTCCCCGGCAGCGCTAAACACCTTGAGCCCGGCTGCGGGCACAGTGACCGGTCCGGTCGTCAGCGATGCACCCACCGGACAGGTACTGGTATGGAGCCTGGCCGACGTTCAGGCTGACACCGACTACACGCTGTCGTTCCGTACGACTCCCGGTCTGGATCTCGGCCAGGCCCGGGCAGTCGCCAAGGTCGAGATCTCGAACGGTGCGGCGACGACGGCAGGGATCGTCGGCGTGATCGACACCGGTGACGCTTCGGCCGACCCGGCGTCGGCATCGCCGGTCACGGGCGACGTGCTGTACCTCGGCTACGTGGATCACGCCAACGACGTCGATCTGTACGGCTTCAACTCCACGCCGTCCGCTCAGGTCGGGGTGCGCCTCAGCCACCTCGCCGGCGACGGCGACCTAG
>JANPOJ010000590.1:0-4206 GCA_031427935.1 Ilumatobacteraceae bacterium
ACTCGTCGGGGCCGACGCGAGACACCGAAAACTCGCCGACGATCCGGCCCTGCGGGTTCAACATCGCCGTCAGGTTGGTGCGGCCGACCTTCGGCAGGGCGTTGGTGAACAGGCCCTGCAGCCACGCGGCCGCGCCGTCGCCACTGACCTTGTACTTGGCGAAGTTCGACGCTTCAGAGAGGCCGACTCGTTCACGAACCGCCCTCGACTCCTCGGCCACGAGCGGGAATGCGTTGGAGCGGTGGAACGTGACGTTCTCCACGGGCGCGGCACCCGGCTCTTGGAACCACAACGGGTGCTCGAGCCCGAAGCCGGCGCCCCATACGGCGTTGTGGGCCGTCAGCCGGTCGTAGATGGGGGTCGTGTGCAGCGGTCGCCCAGCGGGCAGCTCCTCGTTGGGGAACGTGATGCGGAATCGACGTGAGTAGTTCTCGCGAACCTTGGCGTTGGTGTAGGCCAGGGTCGCCCAGTCGCCGTAGCGGGCCACATCCATTCCCCAGATGTCGTCGTGCGGGTCACCGTCGATCATCCAGTTGGCCAGCGACAGGCCGACGCCGCCGCCCTGCGACAGCCCGGCCATCACCGCGCACGCCACCCACATCCCGCGCATCCCCTTGATCGGGCCCACGAGTGGGTTGCCGTCGGGACTGAAGGTGAACGGGCCGTTGACGAACTTCTTGATGCCGGCGCGGCCGACGGCGGGGAAGTGGGCGAACCCGCGCTCCAGCTCCGGCGCGATGCGGTCGAGGTCGTGGGGCAGCAGTTGGAACACGAAGTCCCACGGCGTCTCGTTCGGTGACCACGGGCGGTTGTCCTGCTCGTACGTGCCCAGGAGGATGCTCTGGCCCTCCTGGCGGGCGTAGATCTCCCCGGCGAAGTCGATCATGTGCGGCAACTCGCGGCCGTGCTGCTCGTTGTAGGCGATCACCTCCGGCATCGGCTCGGTCATCAAGTAGTGGTGCTCCATCGCCAGGACGGGCAGTTCGAGCCCGACCATGCGCCCGACCTCGCGGGCCCACAGACCACCGGCGTTGACAACGTGCTCGGCGTGGATGGTGTGGTCGCGATCGGTGATCACATCCCACGTGCCATCGGGCCGCTGCTGCAGCCCCGTCACCCACGTATCCGTGTAGACCTCTGCGCCACGGTTGCGGGCGCAGATCGCATAGGCGTGCGTCACGCCGTACGGGTCGACGCTGCCCTCGTCGGGGTCGAACAACGCGCCGACGAAGTACTTCTCTTCCAGCAACGGGTTCATCTCCTTGGCCTCGGCGATGGAGATGATGTCCATGTGCATGCCGAGGTAGCGGCCGCGGGCCTGCGCCATGCGCAGCCAGTCGAGGCGCTCGGGTGTGTCGGCCAACATCAGACCACCGGGAAGGTGGATGCTGCACTGCTGGCCGGACTCGGCCTCGATCTCGCGGTAGAGGTTGACCGTGTACTGCTGCAGGCGAGCAACGTTGGGATCGCCGTTCAGCGTGTGCATGCCACCGGCCGCGTGCCAGGTCGACCCGGCCGTCAGCTGCTTGCGCTCCAGCAGCACGACATCGGTCCAACCCGCCTTGGTGAGGTGGTACAGCACGCTGGCGCCGACCACCCCGCCCCCGACCACCACGACTTGTGCTGACGCTTTCATCCCCTGCTCCTTGAAACTTGGTGCGTTACCAATCGGTGGCGACGCCGCCCTCGGCGACGCGGCGGGCGACGAAGGCTTCGAGCTCTTCGAGACGAGCCGCGTCCATCTCCGGTTGCTCGTATGCGGCAAGGAACGCGGCTGCCAGATCATGGGCCTTGCCGGCGGCTTCGGGCCTGCCGGCCTCGTCCCAGCTCTCGTAGTTCCGCCAGTCGCTGATCATCGGCTTGTAGAACGCGCTGCGGTACCGGTCTTGCGTGTGCTGGACCCCGAAGAAGTGGCCGCCGGGCCCGACCTCTTCGATGGCATCGATGGCCAGCGTGTCGTCGTCGACCACGACCGGGTCCATCATCGACGAGACCATGTGCAACAGGTCGGCGTCGAGGACCATCTTGGCCATGCTGGCGTGCAGCCCACCCTCCATCCAGCCGGCGCCGTGCATCATCATGTTGACCCCACCCATCACGCAGCCCCAGAGCGCGAACACGCTCTCGTAGGCAGCCTGCGCATCGACAGCGTTGGCCGCGCACACGTTGCTGCTGCGGTACGGCAGGTGATAGCGGCGGGCCAACTGGCCGCCGATCATCGCCGTGCGCACGTACTCCGGCGTGCCGAATGCCGGCGCTCCGGATTGCATGTCGACGTTGGATGTGAAACCGCCGTACACGACGGGTGCGCCCGGTCGCACGATCTGGCAGAAGGCGATCCCGGCCAACGCCTCGGCGTTCTGCTGCGCCAGGGCACCGGCCAGCGTCACCGGCGCCATCGCGCCGGCGAGCGTGAACGGCGTCATCACGACCGGTTGGTTGCGTGAGCACATCTCGATGATCCCGTGCAGCATCGGCGTGTCCAGGCGCAACGGCGAGTTGGAGTTGATCACCGTGAAGATCGACGGTTCGCGGTCGAGGGTGGCGTCGTCGACACCGCGGGCGATGCGAACCATCTCGATGCAGTCGCGGTTCTTCTGGCGGCCGAGGCTGTAGCAGTGGATGTGCTTGTCGGTCAGCGTCAGGACGTCGAACGCAGCGTGGATGTGGCGCACGGACGCGTGGATGTCGACCGGTTCGACGGGGTAGCCGGCCACGAAGTGGATCGAGTTCAGCATCTGGCCGAGCTTCAACAGGTCGTCGAAGCCCACCTGGTCGCCGGTACGACGCACGCCATCGAGCCCGACGATGTGCGGCGCGCTGGCAACGGTTCCGTTGGCCATCCAGTTGCCACCGATGTGCAAGTTCTTGTCGGGGTTCCAGCTGTGCAGGGTGAACTCGGCGGGTGCCGTGGCGATCCGCTCGAGGATCATCTCCTTGGGGAACCGCACGTGCTGCGCCGCCTCGTCGACATCGGCGCCGGCGTCGCCAAGCATGCTGCGCGACTGACCATCCCAGATGTCCATTCCGATCCGTTCGAGGATCGTCAACGATGCGTCGTGGATCGATTCCAGCTCATCGGCCGACACCACCTCTGTGTGGTTGAGTCGCATGCGCGGCTGCCGCCACGGACGCTGCAGCGGCAGCGTGCTGCGCGGGCTCGTGTCGCGACCACGTCGTCGACGGCCCTGGTCATTGGTCACTGGCCGAGATTAGTCAGGTCAGCCATTCCTAGTACAGTTGTTCCGGTAATTATGAGCGAGATCGTCGCGGTCGAGATCACCCACCATCAGCTACCGCTCGATCCGGCATTCCCCGCGTCATGGGATCCGCAGCCTCGAACGAGTTTCCCCGTCACGATCGTGCGGGTTCGCGATAGCGACGGGCGCGAGGGCGTGGGCTCCGGCGACGTGATGTACGGCTTCGCCGACTACGCCAGGTACTTCATCGGGCAGCCTGCCGGCGACCTCGATCGACATGCAGCGGTCTTCGCCAACATCGAGTTCCATGCCGGCCGGCCATGGCCGCTCGATGTCGCGCTGTGGGATCTCGCCGGCAAGACGGCTGATCGACCGGTGTGGCAAATGCTCGGCGGTACCTCGCCGCGGCTGCGGGTGTATGCATCGAGTGGTGTCCGGCGGCCGGTCGTCGAGATGGTCGAGTTGGCTCGGCGTGTGGTCGATGCGGGATTCGAGGCACTGAAGGTCCGTTTCGGTCGGCCCTCGGTTTCCGACGACATCGCTGTCGTAGCAGCCATCCGCGCCGCGGTTGGCGATTCGCTGACGTTGATGGTCGACTGCAACCAGGGCTGGCGAATGCCGTGGGACACAGCGCGCCCATGGGGTGTCGAGATGGCGGCCGAGGTCGCCGCCCAACTCGAAGCCCTCGGCGTGTACTGGGTCGAGGAACCGCTGCATCGTGGCGACTATGACGGATACGCCGAGTTGCGCAATCGCGTCGGGGTGAGGATCGCCGGTGGCGAGATGACCCGCGAGCCGTACGAGTTTCGCGAGTTGCTCGAACGCAACTGTCTCGATGTATTTCAACCCGACTGCGTGTGCACGCAGGGCATCACCGGGCTCGCCCCATTTGCTCGGCGGGTCGCAGCTGCCGGCAAGTTGTTCACGCCGCACACGTGGGGTAATGGCATCGGCGTGATGGCCAACATGCACCTCACTGCCGGCACCGTCGGTGTGGATGGGTCGC
>JANPOJ010000591.1:0-4413 GCA_031427935.1 Ilumatobacteraceae bacterium
GCGTTCAGAACCAACTGTTCATCGGCGGCGAGTTCGTCGTCGCAATCGACGGCGCCAGGCTCGGGGTCATCAACCCGCACGACTGCTCGGTGATCACTGAGATTGCCGAGGGTCGCGCCGACGATGTCGACCGTGCCGTCGAAGCTGCCGCCGCCGCGTTCCCCGCGTGGCGACGCATGGCCGCGGCGGAGCGCGGTCGGCTGTTGCTGAAGCTGGCCGATGCGATCGACGCCAAGGGTGGGGAGGGCGCCCAGCTCGAGAGCATCTGGATCAACGTCGATGCTCAGATCCCACCGTGGTACCCCAGATGAGGGTCGGGACTGGCCTCCGCTTCGCTTCGGCTGCTCCCTCCTCGGTCGTGGGAAAGGCAGCGCGATGATCGTGTCGTTGAAGGATGCGGTTGCCGAGCACGTGCACGACGGCGACACGTTGGCGCTCGAGGGATTCACCCATCTCATCCCGCATGCGGCCGCCCACGAGATCATCCGCCAAGGTCGTCGCAACCTGCACCTGGTGCGGATGACGCCTGACATGGCCTACGACCAACTCATCGGGGCCGGGTGCGTGACCAAGCTGACGTTTTCGTGGGGTGGCAACCCTGGCGTCGGCTCGTTGCAGCGATTTCGCGACGCGGTCGAGAATCAATGGCCGCATCCCCTCGAGATCGAGGAGCACAGCCACGCCGGCATGGCCACTCGCTACGCGGCCGGCGCCGGCGGGCTGCCCTTCGGCATCCTGCGCGGCTACGTGGGCACCGATCTGGCGAAGCACACCAACACGATCAAGACCGTCGAGTGTCCCTTCACCGGTGAGGTGCTGGCAGCCGTGCCGGCGATCAACCCCGACGTCGGGATCATCCACGCCCAGCGCGCCGACCGATCCGGCAACGTGCAGATCTGGGGGCTGCTCGGTGTGCAGAAAGAAGCCGTCCTCGCCTCGTCGCGCTCGATCGTGACGGTCGAGGAGATCGTCGATGAACTGCCAGAGGTCGCTGGCGCGATCGTGCTGCCCTCATGGGTGGTCAGTGCGGTGTGCCACGTGCCGGGCGGTGCACACCCGAGCTTCGCGATGGGGTTCACGGTGCGCGACAACGCGTTCTACAAGGCATGGGATGCGATCTCCAAGGACCGTGATGCGTTCACATCGTGGATCGACAAGCACGTGATGGGAACCGCCGACTTCGACGAGTACCGCGAGAGTGTGGGCATCTGATGGCTGACTACACCACCGATGAACTGATGATCGTCAACGCGGCGCGACAGCTGGGTGCCCTCGCAGCAGCGGGCAAGGCCCGGTGCTTCGTCGGCATCGGTCTGCCATCGACCGCGGCCAACCTGGCACGCCGGCTGTACCCGATCGAGCCGGTGTTGATCTACGAGTCCGGGTGCATCGGTTCCAAGCCGACTCGCCTGCCGCTATCGATCGGTGATGGCGAACTTGCCGAGACCAGTGATGCCGTCGTCAGCGTTCCCGAGATCTTCGCCTACTGGTTGCAGGCCGGGCGCATCGACATCGGCTTCCTCAGCGGCGCTCAGCTCGACAAGTACGCCAACATCAACTCGACCGTCATCGGCTCGTACGAGTCTCCGACAACTCGACTGCCCGGTGCGGGTGGCGCTCCCGAGATTGCCGCGTCGGCCGGCGCGGTGATGGTGATCATGCGCCAGTCGGCCCGAGCCTTCGTCGAGCGCTGCGACTTCCGCACCTCGATCGGTTACGGCGACGGCAAGGGCGATCGCGAGCGGTTCGGCCTGCGCGGTGGCGGCCCGAAGTGGGTCATCACCGACCTCGCCGTGATGGAGCCCGATCCCGACACGTGCGAACTGGTGGTCGTCGCCTTGCACCCCGGTGTGACCCGCGACCACGTGGTGGCCGCGACCGGCTGGGACGTCCGCTTCCGTGACGCGCTGGGCACCACCGACGAGCCGACCGATGTCGAGCTCGACACGTTGCGCGCCCTGCAGGCGGCATGAACCCGTTCACCTACGACCAGCTGCCGGCACGCATCGTGTTCGGCGCGGGTCGCCTGGCCGAAGTGGGCGTAGAGGTCGAGCGGCTTGGCGGGCAACGCGTGATGCTGATCTCGGATTGGGCCGCAACCACCCCTGCGGCCTCGGTCGCCGTGCAGCTCGGTGCCCGGTTGGCCGTACCGTGGGACGAGGTGGCCCAACACGTGCCGGTCGAGCTCGCCGAGCGAGCCCGGTCAGCGGCTACCGAGGCGCACATCGACTGCGTCGTGTGCATCGGCGGAGGTTCCTCCACCGGCCTGGCGAAGGCGATTGCCTTGAGCCACTCGGTGCCGATCTTGGCAGTGCCCACCACGTATGCCGGCAGCGAGCAGACCCAGATCTACGGGCTCACCGGTGGCCGGCACAAGCAGACCGGCAAGAACGCAGTCGTGCAGCCGAAGACCGTTGTCTACGATCCCGAGCTCACCGTCGGGCTGCCACCGCAGGTCACCGGGCCGTCGGCGTTCAACGCCCTCGCCCATTCCGTCGAGGCGCTGTACGCCCCTGGCAACAACCCGATCACGTCGGCTCTGGCACTCGAAGGCGTCCGCGCCATCAACGAGTCGCTGCCGACCGTGATGGCCTCGCCCGGCGATGTCGAGGCCCGCGGCAGGCTGCTGTATGGGGCATACCTCTCGGGGGTCGCGCTCGGCACCACATCGACGGGCCTGCACCACAAGTTGTGCCATGTCTTGGGCGGCAGGTTCAACCTGGTGCACGCCGATACGCACTCCGTGATCCTTCCGCACGCGGTTGCATTCAATGCCCCGACGTTGCCGACTGAGATGGCTCGTCTGGCCGAAGCGTTGGGTGTGCCGGGCGGAGATCCTGCGGGCGCGCTGTGGGACCTGGCTGTAGCCAGCAACGTGCCGACGCGATTGGCCGACCTCGAGGGACACGACGGCCTGGTTCAGCGTCACGATCTGGCCGGTGCCGCACATGCCGCCGCCGAGGAGATCACGGTCAACCCACGCCCGGTGACCGAGGCTGACCTGCTCGGCATCTTGGAGCGCGCCTACGAGGGAGATCGACCATGACCACAGAAGCATTCATCGTCGACGCCGTGCGTACGCCGCTCGGCCGTCTCGGAGGCGCGCTTGCCAGCGTTCGGCCGGACGACCTCCTGGCCGGTGTGGTGCGGGCGATCGTCGAGCACTCGCCATCGCTCGACCCGGCCTCGATCGATGAGGTGTATGCGGGCGACGCCAACGGTGCCGGCGAAGACAACCGCAACGTCGGCCGCATGGCCCTGCTGCTGGCCGGGCTGCCGACCACCATTCCCGCGGCGACCGTCAACCGGTTGTGTGGCAGCGGCATCGAGGCAATCTTCGGTGCGTCGCGCACGGTCGCCGTCGGTGACGCCGACATCACGATTGCGTGCGGCGTCGAGAGCATGACCCGCGCTCCGTGGGTGGTGCTCAAGCCGGCGAAGGGCTATCCGACCACCCACGAGCAGATGTGGAACTCGGCGCTCGGCTGGCGGATGGTCAACCCGAAGATGCCCGGCGAGTGGACGATCTCGTTGGGCGAAGGCGCAGAGGTGCTGGCCGACAAGTACTCCATCTCGCGCGACGAGCAGGATGCCTTCGCGATGGGCTCGCACCATCGCGCTGCAGCCGCGTGGGCTGCCGGGCACTTCGCCGCCGAGACCGTGCAGGTTCCCGACGCGCCGTTGGAGCGCGACGAGTGCATCCGCCCCGATTCGTCGATGGAGACCCTGGGCAAGCTGAAGCCGGTGTTCAGGCAGGGCGGGTCGGTGACCGCAGGTAACGCCTCGCCGATGAACGACGGCGCCGCCGCAATGCTGGTGATGTCGTCGCGCGGCCTGGAGTTGTCGAAGTCCACGCCGATGGCGCGCATCGTCAGCAGAGCGACCAGCGGCGTCGACCCGCACCTCTACGGCATCGGCCCGGTCGAGGCAGCGCGCGACGCGCTCGGCCGCGCCGGCATCGGGTGGGGCGATCTGTCGGCCGTCGAGTTGAACGAGGCATTCGCGGCACAGTCGCTGGCCTGCCTGCGCGAATGGCCGGACCTCGACCCGTCGATCGTCAACCAGCAGGGCGGCGCGATTGGCATCGGTCACCCGCTGGGTTGTTCGGGTGTCCGGATCGTGACGACCCTGGCCCACCACCTGCGTCGCACCGATGGTCGCTACGGCCTGGCCACGATGTGCATCGGCGTCGGCCAAGGCATCGCGATCGTCATCGAAAACATCACCTGACCATCCCAGGTGGAGTGTCTGGCGCCCACCTGGGCGCGCTGTAACACTCCACTAGCGGTTGCGGGCGATTTCGGCGACGGCATCGAGGGATTCGGGGTTCTTCAGCGCCCCCCGGCTAGCGACCGAATCAGGGTCGGCGCCGAGAAGAATCTTCTTCACCGGGAGCTCGAGCTTCTTGCCTGA
>JANPOJ010000592.1:0-27662 GCA_031427935.1 Ilumatobacteraceae bacterium
CTCCTTTCCGAACGGCGTCTGGCTGCACATCGAAGTCGCTTCGGAAAATCAGATCGAAGGTGAATGGGAAGCGACGCTGCTCGCCGGTGCCGTGGCCGACAGGACCGCAGGGAGGAGGTTTCTCGCCTCGGTGATCAAGGGGCACATCGTTGACTTCGTCCCATCCAACGGGAGCGAGCCGACCGGTCAGCGGACCAATGAGCTCGACGTTGCGGGAGAGCGGTTCCGACCGCCCGGCGACGACAACCAGATCAAACGGGTCACAGCCGACACGTTGGTGCGATTCGGTGCGCAGCCGGTGAGCATCGAGGTACTCCACCCTCTCGGCGCCGCCCTCAAGGTCGTAGCGACCATCGCCACTCCCGAGGCGATGAACGGTCGGCTCGCACAGTTGCAGACGGCGCTCATTGGCACACCCGTCCAATACGAGGGCGTCTATCTCGAAGTTCGCTTGCCCGATGGCAGCCCGATCGCAAGGCTGTGGACCACGTACAGGGACCCGGTCGGCGCGCAATCGGTGCGTCCCGATCTTGAAGACATCCTCGGCGGCCCTCCTCACGGATGATCCCCGATCGACAACACGACACCCGCCCCGACTGCCGATCTCGCGCACCTGCTGCGATCACCCGTGTATCCGCGGTTCTGAGCTGTGAGTCGCTCTTGCACTGGTGCGCCGGAGCAGCAATATGCGCTGCCGGGACGTTGAGCAGTGGGCCGCGTTTACCGAGCCGGGGAGGTATGCGGCATGAAACCCATTCGTCGCTGGCGGGCCGTTGCGGTTGCACTGGTCTTACCGTTGGCTTCGTGCTCGCGGGCAACAGTGCCGAGCAGACATCGCCGAGTTCGACAGCCGCGGCGACTACGACAACGGTCGCGGCCACCTCGACAACGGTCGAATCCACCACCACCACCTCCGAGGCGATGATGCCGATGACTGACATCGCGTCCGCGGGCGGGGCTCATTTCGAAATCGCGGGTGCGCTCGACTGGCTGCTGGTCGTCGAAGGCGTCGCTTGGGCGATGGGCGACGCGCCGGTGACACGCATCGATGCCTCCGGCAACGTGTTGAGCACCACGAAGTTGCCGGGTTCCGTGTGCCTTGCGCCCGACCAGGGCTTTGGGTCTGTGTGGGCCGCAACCTGTGGCACCCCGAATCTTGTCCGGCTGGATGCGGCGACCGGGGCCATCCAGGCGACCGTTTCGCTACCCGTCGCGGATGTTCATGCCTCCGAACAGCGAGCGCATAACCACGGCATCGCAGGGCTAACAGGAGAGTCCAGATCTTCGCAACTGCGCTCCAGGCATCACGCCGGATGTGAACGCACTCGGCGCAGGGCGAACGTTGCCGGACGTGTCAGCAGGGCGCGACCTCGGTCATGGCGTCGGGCGGACCGACGGGAACTCCCCGCCGTGTGCCGCCAGCACGACGCGCGACAGGTTGCGCCGCGTCTGCTCGACCGCTCGGTCGCCGATCAACGCGGCCCATTCAGCTTCGAGGTCCCCATAGATCTGCTCGACGGCACCGAGCAGGCGATGCCCGCGCTCGGCGAGCTCGACAGTGCGCTGGCGCGCATCGCTCACGCCTGGCGATCGCGACACGTATCCCGCGTCTTCCATCGCGTCGACCAGCTTGGATGCCGCTTGCTTGCTGACTCCGAGGACAGTCGCCAACTCAGTCGAGGTGGTCGCCCGGTCGCGCGTCGCCAGCAGCACGAACCCGAAGGCCGGCCGCACATCGGTCCATCCCTGCTGACGTAGACGGCTGTGGAGGCCGTCGATCATCAGTCGATACGACATGACCAGCAGGCGGGCCATCGGCACTGCCTGATCGGCCGCCGTCATTCGGCCCACGGCGGTGTGAACGTTGCGCCGTCGAGCCGTGCCTGGCCGCCGACCGGGAGGCAGCACAGCAGCCGCAGCACGACGTCGCCGCCGTTCGACAGCTCGAACTCGGTGTCGGCGGGCACCACGATCGCATCGCCCCGGCCGGCGAGGCCGTCGACGGCGCCAATGCGAACTGCCGCCGTGCCGTCGAGCACGACGAACACTTCTTCGCGGGTCAGCGAGTGCGGTGTCGACGGCGCGCCGACTTCGATCTCGACCTGCCAGACGGCGGTCTCGGTACTGCCTCGACTCGGTGTGGCCAGCGACGTGAACCGTGCCGCGCCGATGTCGTGTGTGGGCTCGGCCGGGGCATGAATGATCGACATCTCTCGAACCTTTCGTCAACTTGATTGACGATCAAGATACATGACGAGATCGATATAGTCAACCAAGTTGAACATATCGCCCTGAGGTAAGTTCGGCGTCGACACCGAGGGGGATCCATGGCCGAGCGCAACTGGGCGGGCAATGTGCAGTACGGGGCCGAGCGGTTCCACCAACCCACCACGGTCGAGGACCTCCAGTCCGCAGTCGCGGCGAGCACCAAGGTGCGTGCAGTCGGCAGCCGGCATTCGTTCAACACCATTGCCGACACCACCGGCGATCAGGTCTCCCTGGCGAACCTCGACCGGCTCGTCGACATCGACAGCGTGGCCCACACGGTGACGATCGACGGCGGGATCAAGTACGGGGAGTTGGCGACGCATCTCGACGAACAAGGGTGGGCGCTGGCCAACCTCGCGTCGCTGCCACACATCTCCGTGGCGGGTGCCTGCGCCACCGGCACCCACGGGTCCGGCGTGGGCAACGGCGGCCTCGCAACCGCGGTGACGGCCATGCAACTGGTGGTGGCGTCCGGTGACATCGTCGAGGTCTCCCGCGACGTGGACCCCGACGTGATGGACGCGCTCGGCGTGAACCTCGGTGCGTTCGGGATCGCGACGCGCCTCACCTTGAAGATCGAGCCGACGTTCACCGTGTGGCAGCACGTCTACGAGGGCGTTCCGATGCAGGCCGCGATCGAGCACCTCGGCGAGATCATGGCCGACGGGTACAGCGTCAGCCTGTTCACGACCTGGAAGCCCGATCATCTCGAACAGGTGTGGCGCAAGGAACGGATGCTGACAGAGTCCGACGACAGCGATGCCGAGCCAGTCGCCGTCAGGTTGGGCGGTGCTCCGGCTACTCGCAACGTACATCCGGTCGCCGAGCTGTCGGCTGAACCGTGCACCGAGCAGATGGGCGTCGCCGGGCCGTGGCACGAACGGCTGCCGCACTTCCGCATGGGATTCACACCGAGCAGCGGCGACGAGTTGCAATCGGAACTGTTCGTTGCCGCAGCCGACGGGCCCGAAGCAATGCGCACGCTGATCGGTCTCGGCGATCGATTGGCACCGGTGCTGAAGATCTCCGAAGTACGCGCTGTCGCCGCCGACACGTTGTGGCTCAGCCCGTGCTACCAGCGCGATTGCATCGTGTTCCACTTCACGTGGATCCCCTCGTGGCCCGTGGTGCAACCGGTGCTGGCGCTGGTGGAATCCGCGCTCGAACCGTTTGAGCCGCGACCGCACTGGGGCAAGCTGTCGACCCTCGATGGCAGCATCGTGCGGTCGCGGTTCGAGCGTCTTGGAGCCTTCGCCCAACTCCAGGGCGAATGGGACCCGAGCAGGAAGTTCCGCAACGCCTACCTCGACAACGTGCTGGTTGCTACCCGGTGATGCCTGCGCCGAGGTCTCGTTTGCCGGCGGCGCGGTCGTCGGCCCACTGCTGCAGTGTGGCTTCGAGCTCGGGCGAGCCGGTCGCCTTTGCCCACTGCACAGGTAGCGCCGGGAACGAGTAGTCACCGAGATCGGCGGGCTGGTAGTCGACGGCTCGTCGCTGCATCGCCGCCTCGATCGCCGGTGCCAACCGTTGCTGTTTGGCGGCGACCTGCGCCTCGTCGCGATCGAGGAACTCGGGCAGGATCTCGCGACCGAAGATCTCGATCGACTCCATGATGTGCTCGTGCTGGTTGCGGCCGGCCTGCAGCACGAAGATCACCTGGTCGACGCCGGCTTCCTCGAATCGACGGAGATACTCGCGCACTTGGGCCGGCGTGCCGACGCTGCCGCGCAGCCCGGTCGTGTCGCCTGCCGCCTGCTTGGCGCCGAGTGTGTCTGCCTTGACCGCAGCGGCAATCGCGTCGGGGTCGTAGCCCTGCGCAGCACGACGCTCGATGTACTGCGACCACACATCGGTCTTGCCGGGTTGATGGTCGCCGAAGACGTAGAAGTGGCCGAGCGAGTAGCCGAAGAAGTTGGCGCCCTCGGTGCCACGACGGATGGCCTCGTCCTCGTCGTGGTGCAGCATCATCGGGCTGACACAGGCGACCTGCGGATTGACGTTGAAGCCGACCGGGTGGCACTTCTCAGTGAAGGTGCGCTCGTACTCGGTGACCCAGTTGACAGCCTCTTCGGGATCGATGAAGGCGAACGTCAGCGCGCCCATGCCCTTCTCGGCGGCCAGCAGGATCGTTTCGCGGCGACTGCAGGCCACCCACAGCGGTGGGTGCGGCTTCTGCATCGGCTTGGGGATGACGTTGCGCGGTGGCATCTGCACGTACTTGCCGTCGACGCCGGTGAACGGGGTCTCGGCCATGCAGCGCACGGCCACCTCGAGACCCTCGAGCCACTGCTCGCGCTTGTCCAGCGGATTCACGCCGAAGCCGCCGAGCTCTGCTTCGCTCGACGACTCGCCACTGCCGAACTCGACCCGCCCGCCCGATACCAGGTCGAGCATGCTGACCCGCTCGGCGGTGCGCGCCGGATGGTTGAACTTCGGCGCAGTGAGGATGATGCCGTGGCCGAGGCGCATGTTCTTGGTGCGCTGGCTGCATGCCGCGAGGAAGACCTCGGGCGCGGAGGAGTGGCTGTACTCCTCCAAGAAGTGGTGCTCGACCTCCCAGACGTATTGGATGCCGAGCGAGTCGGCCAGCTCGACCTGGTCGAGCGCGTCCGTGATCAATTGGTGCTCGGTGCTGTCGTCCCAGGGTCGCCCGATCTGGTGCTCGTAGAAGATGCCGAACTTCATGGTCAGCCGGCCGCTGCTGCGACGGCGTCGACCAACTGATCGATGTGTTCGTCGCGGATCACCAGTGGCGGGCACATCACCAGCGCATCGTTGAGCGCACGCACGATCACGTGGCCGAAGTCGAGCATGTGGTCGCGTATCGCATTGGCGTCTTGATTCGGGTGGAGCCCGACGGCCCACATGCCACCCAGACCGCGAGCATGATCGACCACGCCGTCCGCAGCCAGCGCCTGCAGGCCGCCCCCGAGACGATCACCGATGTGCTTGGCCCGTTCGACCAAGCCCTCGCGTCGTATGATCTCCAGGTTCTTCAACCCAGCCGCGCAGGCTGTTGGATGCCCGGAGTACGTGAACCCGTGGCGCAGGAAAAAGCTCGGGTCGGTCTCCAATGCGGCGGTCGGCGCCATGCCCACGAACACGCCGCCGAGCGGGATGTATCCAGAGGTGATGCCCTTGGCGAAGGTCGCCAGATCGGGTGAGACGCCGTAGTGGTGTGCGGCGAACCAACTACCGGTGCGCCCATAGCCGGTGATCACCTCGTCGAAGATCAAGTAGGCACCGTGCTGATCGCACAGCTTCCGCAGCGACTGCAAGTAGCCGTCGGGCGCCGGGAACACGCCACCGGCACCCTGCACCGGCTCGGTGATGATGGCCGCCACCTCATTGCCACGCTGGCTCATCAGCGTGGCCAAGGCCTCGATGTCTTCGGCGGGCACCTGCAACACCTCGTCGACGAACGGCCCGAAGTTCTCCTTGTTGGGGGCGATGCCCTGCGCGCTGGTGCCGCCGTACGCTGCGCCGTGGTAGCCGCGATTGCGGCTGATGATCAGCTTGCGCTGCGGCTGACCGGCCTGCACATGGGCCATGCGGGCCAGCTTCATCGCCGAGTCGATCGCCTCCGACCCCGACGATGTGTAGAAGATGCGGGCGTTCGGTGTCGGCGCGATGGCCCGCAACTCTTCGGCGAGTGTCTCGGCCGGCTCGTTGGTGAACGGATCGAACGTGGAGTACGCGCCGAGCGTCCGCGACTGTGCCGCGATGGCGTCGGCCATCTCGCCTCGACCGTGCCCGATCGCGTTGTACCACAGGCTGGCCATGCCATCGACCAGCTCGCGGCCCTGCGAATCCCACACCAACGCACCCTCACCGCGATCGATGCGGATGAAGGTCTCTCTCGTGGGTTTGGCGAAGGGATGGAGGAACGCGGCGGGCATGCAGCAACGGTACCCAACCCACTCGCATCGCCAAGAGTTGCGCCTACACTCCCACGACGAGGAGGTGCGGGTGCTCCCAGCCGCGACAACAAGGACGCAACCGCAGCCCCCTCCGTCCGTCACGCGTCTGTTTGCCCGGCGAGTGGCATCGACCTCGACGCCCGCCAAGTTGTCGCTGCTGCGGGCCGTGTTGATCCTGCTCGCGATCGTCTTCGCCGTCAGCGGCGCCTTCGGCGTCAATCGGCGGGCGAACGCGATCACCGATGTGCGCACCGCGTCACGGCAGCTGCTCGCACTGCAAGACATCCAGGTCCGCATCGTGCACGCCGATGCCATCGCCAGTTCGTCGTACCTCGTTGGTGGGCAGGAGGCCCCCGTGCAACGCACCGCCTACCTCGACGAGATCGGCACGGCCGGTGACGGACTGGTCGCCGTGTCCGGTGCGTCCTCCGCAGCCGATCTCCAACAACTCAGCGAGGCCAGCAGGCTACTCGGCAGCTACATCGGCCTGGTCGAGCAGGCACGGGCCAACAATCGCCAGGGCTACCCGGTGGGCGCCGCCTATCAGCGTCAGGCCAACGGGATCGTCAGCAACAGCGATCCGGACGTGCCCGACATCGTGTCGTCGCTCCAGACCGTCGAGGCATCGCAGCGCGCCCAGGTCAATGTCGGCCTGGCGACCGCTCACCGTGCCGGTACGTGGCTGCATGCCACGGGTTGGCTGCTGTTCGCAGCCCTCGTGCTGGTCAGCATCTGGCTCAGCCGAACCTTCCGTCGGATCATCAACCTCCCGATGGCCGCTGCCGCCGCACTGCTCTTCCTCCTGCTGGTGATCGGTGGTACTGCCCAGGCCGGAACGATGAGGGATGCCGACGGTGCGGTCCGCACTCAGCTCGCAGGCGCCGACAATGCTGCTCAGGCGCGGGCAGCCGCGTTCGAAGCGCGTTCTCAAGAGGCATTGACCTTGATCAACCGCGGCAACGGCGCCGTCAACGAAGCGAATTGGCAACGTGGCAACGACGTCGTGACTCAAGCATTGTCGACGCGAAGCCTGGGTACCGCGAACGGCCTGATCGAAGCCGCCAAAGAGGCCTACGGCAGGTACAGCGCGACGCATGCCCGGATTCGCGAGCTCGACGATGCCGGCGACTGGGACACGGCGGTTGCCGCCAGTCTCGGCCTCGACTCGACCGCAGGCGGCAACAACGCTGTCGAGGTCTTCAACGCCTTCGATCAGAACATCGGACAGATCGTCAGCGACGAAGGCTCGAGCGCATCTCAACGCCTCGGCACTGCCGTCGAGCCGCTGAACTCGCTGCGCAACATTGTGTTTCTCTCCGGTTTGGTGATCGCCGTGCTTGTCGCCGTCGGATGTGGCCAGCGGTTGAAGGAGTACCGATGAACCGACGGCAGTGGATCGGTCTGGCGATCGCCGGGGCGCTCGCTCTCGCCGGCTGTTCTGGCTCGGTGCGGTTGTCCGGCGCGGTCGAGGGTCAGGCCCCGCCCTCCACCACCGTGGTCACGCCAACCCCACCGGAGTGCACGGCGGAGCAGGCAGCGCTCGACCCCACTCGTTCATACGCACCGACGGACCCGCTGCCGACTGCCGGCCAGATGCCCCCCGGATCGACGATGGCGGCCATCCACGATCGCGGCAAGCTGATCGTCGGGGTCTCCGGAGACACGCTGTTGTTCGGCGCCCGCAATGCTCTCACCAATCAGATCGAGGGCTTCGACATCGACATGTTGAAAGAGGTCGCCAAGGCGATCTTCGGCGACAAAGACATCGAGTCGCACATCACGTACAAGGTCATCACGTACGCCGATCGCCTGCCGAACCTCGAGGCCGGGCCCGACAACGGTGGCGTCGACATCGTCGCCCACACGATGACGATCAACTGCAACCGTTGGCTGCGGATCGCTTTCTCGTCGGAGTACTTCGATGCCGGTCAACGAGTGCTCGTGAAGAAGGACTCCGAGTTCGACAGAATCGGCAAGCTGAATGCCGCATCGGCGACGGTCTGTGCGCCCGAAGGCAGCACCAACATCGACCTGCTTCGCGATCCCAAGAACAGCGCCGACTATGGCCGGCTTGTCGTGTTGCCCAAGCCCGACGTGACCGACTGCCTCGTCGCCATGCAGCAGGGCGAGGCCGATGGAGCGACTGGTGACGACACGGTGCTGGCCGGGTTGAAGGCACAGGACCCCAACACCGAGGTCGTCGGCGACAAGTTCACCCGCGAGCCGTACGGTCTCGGGATGGCGAAGGACAAGATCGACTTCGTGCAGTTCGTCAACGGCGTGATCGAGGCGATGCGTACCGACGGCCGATGGAAGGCGATCTACTCGAAGTGGTTGATCGGCGTCCTCAGCCCCACCGTCGTCGAGCCACCCAAGGCTGTCTACGGCAGGGAGGTGGGCTGATGGCCGCGACCCCGACCGCCGAGCAGATGGCTGCGCTGTTGGCCCAATGGAACGACTGGTTGGCCGGCCGTACCGACGTCATGCTCTCGTTGGAAGATCGCGTGCGCACCGCCGGCACAAACGCGGATCAGGCCGACTTGGCGGCTGCGTTCGTCGCCCGCAAGGTGGTCGGCGACCGGCTCGACGAGATCGAGGCGCTCGCCAAGCGCGATCGCGACAAGGCCGCAGCGTTGGCGAACCAGTCGCTGGTCGACAACCTCGGTAGCCCCGTGGGACGCAACCTGGCCGATGCCGCCGCGCTGGTCGATGCCATCGTGCAACGCGTCGAATCACACGTGTCGACCGTGGAGAACCGATCGGCAACCGAGGTCGCAGCCGCGACGCAGGCTGATGCCGACCTGTCGGTCGCCGAGCGACTGGCGAATCAGCTCGGTAGCCACATCAACCGAGCGGCGCAACTGCGCATCGATCTGATCGCCCGTCGCGATCTCGCGGGCGTCGCCGCTCGGGCATCCGAGTTGCGTCACGAGCTGGAACAGGCCGATGCCGAACGGCGACAACTGTTCGCGGCATGGGCGACCCTCGACGACCGATTGGCCGCCCTGGCCCAGACCGAGGCGGCGGTTCGGGCACTGGCACAGCGCTGCCGCGACAAGATCGTGCAGGCCCCGACGCTGGCCGTTCCATCCGTTGCCGCGGTCGGCCCGTTCGCGACGCTGCACGAGTTGCAATCGATGCCCTGGTCTGCGGCGCGCGCCGTGATGGCGCCGGCCGTCACCAAGGTGCAGCACGTGGACGCGGCTTTGGGGGAGGCACAACGCAGGTTCCAGCAACCGCTTGACGACCGCGACGATCTCCGCGGTCTGCTGCAGTCGTTTCGTGACAAGGCCGCTGCGCACGGATTGGCCGAGCACCCCGATCTCGATCCGCTGTACCGCCAGGCCGAGTCGCTGCTGTGGGCCGCGCCGTGCGATCTCGCCGCTGCCCGTCCACTGGTCGATCGCTACGTCTCCGCCGTGAACACCAAGATCACCTCGTCGGTCTCGCCAGGCGGTGTCGGCTCGTGAAGTGCGCGCAGCCCGGTTGCGCCGGCACCGTTGTCGACGGATACTGCGATGTCTGCGGCCTGGCGCCAGTCGAGGCGAGTTCGAGTTCCTCTGTCAGCGCGGCGCACGCCGACGGGCCCAGCGCAGTCACGTCCCAGTCGGGCACGACGCGGCTCGGTCAGGTGCCGCTGGGTTCGGCGCGCTCGAGCGGTACCAGCAGGCCGACACGCCGACTGAGCGCAACGACGCAGACATCGCGTCTCGGTGCGGGCCTGACTCAGGTGCCGTCGGTGCCCGACACCGATCCGCGGCAGGCATTGATGAACCCGGCGACCGTGGCCGAGGACAAGCGGTACTGCTCGGTCTGTCAAGCACCGGTGGGCCGCTCGCGCGATGGTGCGCCGGGTCGGTCAAAGGGGTTCTGCCCCAAGTGCCGCACGCCGTTCGACTTCGATCCGAAGCTGCAACCCGGTGCGCTGATCGGCGGGCAATACGAGGTCGTCGGGGGACTGGCTCATGGCGGCATGGGATGGATCTATCTCGCCAACGATCGCAACGTCAACGATCGCTGGGTCGTGCTGAAGGGCTTGCTCAACAGCGGTGACCCCGATGCTGCCCGGGCTGCCGTCGCCGAGAAGCAGTACCTCGCCGAGGTCGAGCATCCGCTGATCGTCGAGATCTACAACTTCGTCACCGCCGCTGACGGCGCCTCGTACATCGTCATGGAGTACGTCGGTGGTCGGTCGCTGAACATCTTGTTGAAGGACCGGATGAAGGCGACGGGCAGGTTCTCACCGATTCCCGTCGACCAGGCGATCGCCTACGTCGTCGAGATCCTGCCGGCGTTCTCCTATCTCCACCTGCTCGGCCTGCTGTACTGCGACTTCAAACCGGCCAACGTCATCCAGGTCGGTGACGGCCTCAAGTTGATCGACCTCGGTGGCGTCCGCCGAATCGACGACGACCAGTCGCCGATCTATGGCACGGTGGGCTTCCAGGCGCCGGAGGTTGCGAAGGAGGGCACCTCCATCGCCAGCGATGTCTACACCGTGGCCCGAACCTTGGCGGTCCTGATCTTCGAGTTCAAGGGCTACCAGAGCGCCTTCGAAACGACCCTGCCGTCGCCGACCGACGTGCCGGTGTTCGCCCAACACGTCTCGCTGTACCGCTGGCTGCTGTAGGGCACCGCTCCGCAACCAGAGGATCGCTTCCAGAGCGCCGACGAGATGCGCGATCAGCTGCTCGGTGTGCTGCGCGAAGTGACCGCGACCACCTCCGGAGGCGCGGTGACGCGCAGCACGCCCTCGCGTCTCTTCGAAACGCCCGCTGTCGCAGGGGATCGTCTCGATTGGCCCGATCTTCCCATGGTCGCAGTCGACCCGCTCGACGCGATGGCGTCGTGGCTCGCCTCGGTGACGGCCGAGGATCACGCTGACCGGTTGCAGGCGTTGCGTTCTGCGCCGGAGCAGACGGTTGGCGTGGCGATGGCCAGCGGGTATGCAGCGATGGCGGCCGGCCAGTTGCAGCAGGCCTCGACGGTCTCGGATGCCATGTTGGCGAACGACCCGTGGGAGTGGCGCGGGGTGTGGCTGCACGGCTTGGTAGCCCTCGACGCGGCCGACTACCCCGGGGCGATCTCGGCGTTCAATAGCGTGTACGGCCAGTTGCCTGGCGAGTTGGCGCCGAAGTTGGCGCTTGCCAGGGCGTGCGAACTCGGCGGCGAGTCGGAAGTTGCGGCCCAGATGTACGCCCAGTGCGCCAGAACCGATGCCGCCTACGTCGCACCTGCGCAGTTTGGAATGGCCCGTCTCGCCGCTGCGGCTGGTCGTCGCGACGAGGCACTCGCCGCGTTCGATCGGATCCCGGCCACGAGCCGCGCCTACGGCGACGCTCGTCGCCAGCGTGCCTTGCTGCTGGCATCGACCGAGGGATCTGCGGATCCGCTCGACGACCTCTCCGCCGCTGCCGACGAGCTCCAGCAGGCCGCGCTCGATCCCGCGGGCCGCCTCCAGTTGCGCATCGAGATCCTCACCGCTGCACTCGCTCACGTGCGTGACCACGGCGCTGCGCCGCAACTGGCGATTGCCGGGGCTCGGGCGACCGTCCCGGCGCTGCGTTCAGGGCTCGAGCAGGCGTACCGAGATGCTGCACGCCTTGCCGACGATCCTGTCGTGCGCACGCGCCTGGTCGATCAGGCCAACGCCGTTCGGGTGCGCTCGCTGACATGACCGCCGAAGAACTGACCTGCCCGGCGTGTGCCGCACCCATCGCGATCGGTGACACGTTCTGCGAGGCGTGCGGCGCCCCGTTGTCTGGTGCCGTGTCGCCGGATGCCCAGCTGGCAGATGCCCATGTGCAAGATGTCCCGGTGGCGGGTGCCCCGGTGGCGGGTGCCCCGGTGGTCGACACCACGGCGCCCATCCCGCGAACGGTCAAGAGCTCGGCGGTCTGCGCACAGTGCGGCGGACGAATCCTCGACGACGGCTTCTGCGGCACGTGCGGACAGAAGGCTCGGTCGCCTCGTGACCACTGGAGCGAGCAACCGGCCCCATGGGTCGGGGGTGTCTGTGACCGCGGCATCGTGCATGCGGCCAATGAGGATGCAATGGCGCTCGCCGCCACCGCCGACGGTTCGCTGGCCATCCTCGTGGTGTGTGATGGCGTCACCAGTGCCCCGCACAGCGACCGCGCCGCGCTGGCCGCTGCGTTGGCCGCGTGCAGTCAACTCACCGCGGTGCCGATGGCCAGTGCCACGAGCGTTGCAGCCTCCGTCAGCTACTGGACCGAGGTGTTGCAGAGCGCGGCGAACGAGGCCAACTCGGCGGCCGTTGGTGTGGCGCACACCATGGGTGACCCGCCCGAACCACCATCGTGCACGTTCGTGGCTGCGGTCGTGGCGGGCTCACTGATCACCGTTGCGTGGTGTGGCGACTCGCGCGCCTACTGGCTGCCCGACGCGGGCACGCCGCGGCAGTTGACGATCGATCACTCGCTGGGCACCGAGCTGATGGCGTCGGGCAAGTCGCGCGCCGAAGCCGAGGCCGACCCCGCGTTCCACACGATCACCCGATGGCTCGGCAACGACTCGGTCGACCACACACCGGAGATCGCCTCACAATCGATCGACGGCCCGGGTTGGCTGCTGGTGTGCAGCGACGGGCTGTGGAACTACGCCTCGGCGCTCGACGAGATGGCCGCTCGGGTTGCAGCGCTCTCCACGGCAACCGGTTCCGATCCGCTGCCGCTGGCCGCGGCGTTGGTCGAGTGGGCCAATGCCGCGGGCGGACACGACAACGTCACCGCCGCCCTGGCGCGCTGTGACCCATCGCTACGCTTGCAACAAGAGAGGACGTCAGGTGGCTGAGTTCAAGGCAGAGGTCTTTCAGAACGAGTTCCTTGCGGACGGCGCCACCGACGTACACGCCGTCGTGTCCGTGGCGTGCATTGGCGCCGGCACCGCCGGGCAGTCCGGTCACGGTGAGGCGGCGGAGATCATCATCGTCGACACGTCGGGCTCGATGGACATGCCCGCCTCGAAGATCGTGGCTGCTCGGCGCGCCGCCAAGGTCGCCCTCGGCGAGATCGTCGACGGCACCTGGTTCGCCGTCATCAGCGGACACAGCGTTGCCCAGATGGTGTACCCCTCGCATCCGGGCATGGCCAAGATGACCGACGTGACCCGGCGCGAGGCGGTGCACACGATCGACGCGTTGCGGGCCGGCGGCGCGACGGCGATCGGCGCGTGGATCTCGGCGGCGACCGAGTTGTTCTCGCAGGTGCCGACGGCGCAACGTCACGCGATCCTGTTGACCGACGGCAAAATCGAGGGCGAGCCGTCTTCCGCGCTACCACAGGCGTTGCGTGCTGCCGAGGGCCAGTTCCAATGCGACTGCCGCGGCATCGGCTCGGACTGGGTTGTCGACGAACTTCGAGAGATCGCCAACGCGCTCCTGGGCACGGTCGACATCATCGCCAAGCCCGACGATCTCGAGGCCGACTTCGAGTCGATGATCCGCATGTCGATGAGCCGCGGCGTCGCCGACGCCAGGCTGCGCGTGTGGGCACCGCAGGGGAGCGAGGTGCTGTTCGTGCGCCAGGTCGCGCCATCGGTCGAAGACCTGTCTGCCAAGGCCGTGCAGGTTGGCCCATTGATCCGCGAGTACCCGACCGGTGCGTGGAGCGACGAGAGCCGCGACTACCACGTCGCAGTGCGGGTACCGGTGGCACCCCTCGGCAACGAGCGCTTGGCCGCCCGGGTCGAGGTCGTCGTCAACGACGAGGTCATGGCCAAGAGCTTGGTGAAGGCGACCTGGAGCCCCGACGCCAACCTGACCACCCGGATCGACCCCGCCGTCGCCCACTACACCGGCCAGGCCCAGTTGGCCGACGCGATCCAGAGGGGACTCGCCGCGAAGGCGGCGGGCGACGACCGCACGGCCACCGTGCTGCTCGGCGAAGCCGCCAAGATCGCCCACGACAGCGGCAACGAAGACACGACCCGACTGCTGTCCAAGGTGGTTGATGTCGTCGATGCCGAGGCCGGCACGGTTCGCCTGAAGGCCAACATCGAGCGCACTGACGAGATGGCACTCGACACACGCAGCACCAAGACCACGCGGATTCGGAAAGAGCCGTGACCGTCGCCTGCCCGAATGGTCATCAGAGCACCGACACCGAGTGGTGCGACACGTGCGGTGCTCCGATCGGTGGCGCTCCCGTTGCCGCAGCACCCCCTGCTACGCCTGCGCCGGAGGCCGCCACGCCTTCACCTGCGTCGGATGGGGGACCGCGGACCAGTTGTCCCCACTGTGGCTCGTCGAACGATGCCGACAACCTGTTCTGCGAGCAATGCGGTTTCGACTTCACCACCGGCCAGGCACCGCCCCAGGCACAGGTCGCCGAACCGCCCGGTGAACCGGCCGCGGTGCCCGACTCGAACGTGAAGTGGGTCGTCGTGGTCGAGGTGGACCCGGTCTGGTTCTCGTTGAAGGGTTCGCTGGCCGATCAGGCCTGCCCTCCGCCGTCGTCGTCGACCGTGGCACTCACACAGAAGACCGCACTGATCGGCCGATCGAGCCAATCACGCGACATCCATCCCGAGGTCGCGCTCGATGGCGACACGGGTGTCTCGCGGCGTCACGCCCAGTTCGTGCGCGACGGCGACGACCTCGTGGTGATCGACCTGTCATCGACGAACGGCACCTACGTCGTTGCAGCTGGCAGTGATCCCACCGATGAGACGCCGGCGGTGGAGGCCGGCATGTCGACGCCCCTGCACGATGGAGATCGGATCTATCTCGGCGCCTGGAGCCGGCTGACCGTTCGCCTCGGCTGACGGGGTTGTCGCACGCTGACCGTCTCAGCGACGGTCGCACCGCGACAGCCCGACAAGAATTTGCGCTGCGCTGTATCAGGCAGCCCGCTGGCGACTCTTGGTGATGTGCCCAGTCCGCGAACTGCGCACACGGCGACCCTGACTCGCCGTGATACCCCCCATGCTGCTCGGGGGCGGGGTTCCGGGAGGGTCCCTCGCCCCCGAGCAACTACTCGCGGTACTCCACGCCCGGCAGCACGCACAGCATCTCGTAGAGCAAGTTGGCGGCCACCAGCGATGTCGTGCCCGACACGTCGTAGATCGGGGCCACCTCGACGACGTCGCAACCGACCAATCGCATGCCCCGGCAGCCACGAATGATCTCGATGCCCTGCCAGATCGTCAGCCCGCCGATCTCCGGCGTGCCCGTGCCGGGCGCGAACGAGGGGTCGAGGCCGTCGATGTCGAAGCTGAGGTACACCGGGCCGTCGCCGACCTGGGCACGGACCTCGGCCATCAACGGGTCGAGGCTGCGGTGCCAGCATTCCTCGACCTGCACCACGCGGAAACCTTGCTGGCGTGACCAGTCGAAGTCGTCGGCCTGGTAGCCAGTGCCGCGCACGCCGATCTGGGCAACCCGCGTGCAGTCGAGCAGGCCCTCCTCGACCGCGCGGCGGAACGGGGTGCCGTGGGCGATCCGCTCGCCGAACATCGAATCGTTGATGTCGGTGTGGGCATCGACGTGCACCAGACCGACAGGCCCGTAGCGCTTCGCCATGGCTCGCAGGATGGGCAGGACGATCGTGTGGTCGCCTCCCATCGTCGCGGTGATCAGACCGCCATCGAGCAGCGTGTCGTAGTGGTTCTGGATCCGGTCGATCGAGTCGCCAAGGTTGTACGGGTTGGTGGCGACATCACCGAGATCGTCGATGCGCAAGCTGTCGAACGGCGCCGCACGCGTGGCCATGTTGTACGGCCGAAGCAGCACCGACTCGTTGCGGATCCCGCGCGGGCCGAAGCGGGCGCCCGGCCGATTGGAGGTGCCGATGTCGAAGGGCACGCCGATCACGCCGGCGTCGAGTTGGTCTGGCGCCGTGGTTCCCGGAAGGCGCATGAAGGTGGCGATTCCACCGAACCGCGGCATGTCGTTCCCACCGAGCGGTTGCGGAAAATCGGGCATCGTCATGACCGGACGGTATCGCGTAGGTCGTATGGCTCATTCACCCCGGTAGGGGTATCAGGATCGCTCGTTCGATGCTCTACTAGCTGCCAGGCCAACGGGACGGGCGGCCGGCACTGAAGCTTCATTGCTTCGCAAGGATCCCCCACCTGGGGAACGGAACGGAACGGGACGGCCCGTTCCGTTCCCCAGGGTGGACGGGTACTCTGTCGCCGCAGATGATCGAACTGGCGTGCCCGAAGTGTCGCGCATCGCTCCCCGCACTCGACGAGGCCGGCGCCACGTGCAGTGCATGCGGTGCGGTGTATCCGCTGATCGACGGAATCTTGCGATTCCTGCCTGCCGGGCGACTCGATCACTACGAGCCGTTCTTGCGCGAATACACAGCGGTTCGTCTCGCCGAGGGTCGCCGCGCCACCGACGCGGCCGCATTCCGTCGACTCCCCGAGCCGACGTCCGGCGACCCGCTGGAGGGACAGTGGAACCTGCGCCGACGCACCTGGTCGACAGTCCGCGACCGGGTGTTGCCGTCCGCGGGTGCGAGCCTCGTCGTGATCGATGTCGGGGCGGGTGTCGGATGGCTGTCGAACCGGCTGCACGAGCTCGGCCATGAACCGCACGCCGTCGACCTGACGATCGACGAGGTCGACGGTCTGGGCGCCGCCCGCCACTACAACCCGGCGTGGCCTCGGTACCAGGCCGAGATGGATGCCCTGCCGTTTGCCGACGCCCAGGCCGACCTGGTCGTGTACAACGCCAGCGTGCACTACTCGACCGACTACGCCCGCACGATCGCCGAGGCGCTGAGAGTGCTGCGCCCCGATGGCCGGATCGTGATCATGGATTCGCCGGTGTACTCGCGTGATGCGGCCGGTCGCCAGATGGTCGCCGAGCGCCATGCCGACTTCGAGCGCCGGTTCGGCACCCGCAGCGACAGCGTCGCCTCGGTCGAGTACCTGACCGACGCGATGCTGGCTGATGTCGGTCGGCTCCTCGGGGTGCGGTGGCGGCGATACCGAACCTGGTACGGGTGGTCGTGGGCGATGCGACCGTGGCGGGCGCGACTGCGCAGACGTCGCCAACCGAGTCGCTTCGTCGTGCTTGTCGGCACCCGCGACGTTCTACGATGAGCGCATGACGAGCAACATCGCAGCAGGGTCCACCGTTCAGTTCACTCGAATGATCAACGGAACCCGCGACGAGTACCAGTACCTGCACGGTCTCGAGCGCGAGTACATCTCTGAACTGCCGAGTCGGCTGATCGAGGCGCTGCGACGGCTCGACGACGGCCTGGCCGGCTATCAGATCAGCCGCTACCAACACTCGTTGCAGACGGCCACCAGGGCGATGCGCGATGGCGCCGATACCGAGATGATCGTGGGTGCGCTGCTGCACGACATCGGCGACGACCTGTCGCCCGAGAATCACTCCCAGGTCGCGGCGTCGATCATTCGCCCATATGTGCGTGCCGAGGTGACGTGGGTGGTCAACATGCACGGCATCTTCCAGATGAAGTACTACGCCGAGCACATCGACCTCGACCCCGACCTGCGCGACGCGTACCGCGATCATCCGTGGTACGACAGCTGCGTGCAGTTCTGCGAGCGGTGGGACCAGGAATCGTTCGATCCTGGCTACCCGACAGAGCCGATCGAGACCTTCGAGCCGATGCTGCGCGAGATCTTCGGGCGCCCGCCGTTCGACCCGGCTATCGTCGACGACGCCAACGCGCCGCAGACGGCGCGGATGTGACGGTTCGTCAGGGAACGATTCTGCGCACGGCTGCCAGCAGCCCCTTGGGAGGGATCGGCCCCAGCCTGACGACGTCACCGGGCGCTGGAGCGTGGATCCAGTGCGTGGCATCGACGGCGATGCCGACGTGGTTGATCTCGCCGTTGCCGTGTGTCGCCATGAAGACCAGGTCGCCCGGCTTGATCGGCTCGCTCCAGATGTCGACAGCGGTGCCGTAGCCGGATTGCGATGCGCTGTGATGGACCATCTCGATCCCGATCTGGGCGTAGGCCGCCTTGACCAGTCCGGAGCAGTCGAACGTGTTGGGCCCGGCGGTGAAGAAGCGGTACGGCTTGCCGAGTTGTGCGTAGGCGTAGGCCACGACCACGCCGGCGGGGCCGGCGGGGTCGGCGGTGGACTGCACCACAGCAGACGCCGCCGGTGTGACCGGCACGACGACTGGTGGCACGACGGCGCCGAGGGGCATGGCCAAGGTGACGCCGGGCAGGATCAGGCTGTTGGCCTTGAGCTTGTTGACGGCCAGTAGATCGGTGAACGCGACCTTGTACTTCGAAGCGATGCCCGCCAGGAAGTCGCCGTTCTGCACCGTGTAGGTCACGCTGCCGGCAGCCGGGCCTTGCGATGCAGCGGGAGCTTGCACCTGCACCTGCACCTGTGGCGCCAGGGCGTTCGACGGGAGTGCCAACTGCCGCCCGGGGCTGATCACGCTCTTGACGGTGATCTTGTTGACGGCCAGCAGGTCGGCCAAGGTGACCTTGTAGAGCGTGGCGATCCCCAGCAAGAAGTCGCCGGACTTGACCGTGTAGACCAGGCTGCCGGCGACCGGAGCCGACGATGCCGCTGGGATCATCGCCGGCTTGGCGGCGCCGGCGGGCACGGTCAGCTTGTCGCCGGGCAGGATCAGGCTCTTGGGTGTCAAGCTGTTGGCGCTCAGCAGGTCGGGCAGCGCCACGCCGACCTTGGCGGCGATCCCGGCGAGGAAGTCACCGGCTTTGACCACGTACTGGGTCGGTGCGGAGGCGCCCGAGCCGGAGGCAAAGGTCGCAGCGGGCAGGGTCAGGGTGGTGAGCGAGATGGCTGAAAGGGACGCAGCCATCAGTGCTCGTTGAATCCGAGACATACCTATCTTTCGGCACGGCACGACGGGAGCTTTACGATCTCTTGACAATATGTACAATCTACCTACACGTGAGGTCGACTGTCCACGCGCTGTGTCTACACCCTCAACCTACACAGGAGATTGATACCCACTTCGATCTCACTCGTCGCGTGGTGCCCGTCCTGCCAGGAACTCGATCGAGCGGGCCACGTTGGCGGCCACGAACCGCTCCAATCGCGGCGAATCGAGCAGGCGGGCGACCGCCTGGAGTGCAAGCATCGATTCGCTGCGTGCCGCCTCGTGCGCCGCGGCCCGGCTGGTCTTGATGCCGTGGGCGTACACGATGAACGCCGAGGCGTTGTCGAGCAACGCCTCTCGCTGCAGGGCCACGCCGGCCTCGGGGACGGTGCCCGAGAACTGGCGACCGGGGTCGCGCTCGGCCACCTTGGTGTGCCACTCATGACGACCGGTCCACTGCGCGAGGAAGGCGGTGAACATGGCCAGGCGCACCGTGTCGGGCCCGGCGTCGGCCCCGCTGATGGCCATGGCATGATGCCATCGCGCCGCGTTCGCATACGTGAGGCCGTGGGTGATGTCGAGCCAACCGAAGTCGTCGAGCAGGTCACGTTCGCCAGCCGGGTCGTAGCGCATCATCCGCTCGCCGACGGTCTCCACCACGACGTCGAGCACGCCGTCGACGCCGGCCCCCTGGTGCAATGCCTCGGTGACGGCCGGCACGATGGCCCTGCGGTCATTCCCGAGCAGCGTGGTCAACAGCGTGCCGTCGTCGCGCCAGCGATCGTCGACGGGAAGGTTGGCGAGTGCGACCAGGTCGGTGCCGGCGAGGGCCTTCATGAACGGGCGGGTGTACGGCAGCACGTCTTCACGGGTGCCATAGACGATGGTTGGCACCAGGTATGGCAACACCGTGTCGGCACGGTCCCACCCGATGAGGTCGAGCAGTTCGAACGCCTTCTGGCAGTAGATCGCACCGTGCCCGTACGACAGCAGGTGGTCGCTGGCCACGGCGGTGAACCATGGCCGCAGATCGGCGGCCGAGTGGCCGTCGTGGATCGCACCGCGCACCAGCGCCTGGGCCAACTCGAGCTGCTCTGACTCGACAGCGCCACGAAAAGCGGTGAGCGCGTCGGTGGGGAGGTCGCAAACCGGGTCCGGCAGCGGGTTGACCGGCCGGTCGCGCTCGATCTCGGCGATGCCGGCGATCGCCTGCACGATCGGCAGGGCCCGCTGGTCGCCCTCGTAGAGATCGACCATTGCCAAGCAGTCGGTGGCCGAGGCGATCGAGTGGCCCCATCCGAAATCCGCCCGAGGTGTGCCGTGTTGCACGGCCTCCCACACCAGTTCGCCAGGGTTCGTGTCGGCCTGCAGCAACCGCACCACGTCGCGACTGACCTGGCCGATGTAGTTGTGCTCGATGCCGCGGCGCAGGCTGGCCAATAGGTGGGGTCGCATGGCCTCGGGGTCAGGGCGGCGCAGCGTGACCCGCACCGTGCCGTCGTCGTCGACGGTCGCCGGGTGAGTGGTGATGTCTTCCTCACCGACCACGCACGCGCCATCGTCGACCCGGAACTTCCAGTTGTGCCACGCACAGGTGATGAGGTTGCCGTCGAGCGAACCTTGGGTCATGCCGTAGCCCTCGTGAGGGCAGGCGTGGTCGAGGGCGAACACACCATCGGAGGTGCGGATCAGGCACAGCCGGTGATCGTCGATTCGTACCATCTTCATCGAGCCGACTGGTAGGTCGTCGATGTGGGCGACTTCGGCCGGTGTGTTGGTTGCGGGCGCGGTCACAGTGGCTGCGGAGGCATTCATGGGTCGTCACGGTAGAACTTCAACCGTGCTTGAAGTCAAGGGTGTCGAGGCCAAGGCGAGCGAAGTCAGACGCTTGTCGGTCGGTGAGCTGGCGGCTCGGGCGGGCGTTGCCACGTCGGCGTTGCGGTTCTACGAATCCAACGGGTTGATCCACGCGGAGCGCAACAGTTCCGGCCACCGCCGCTACCGGCCCGACGCCTTGCGCCGAGTCGCGTTCATCCGGGTCGCGCAGCGCATCGGCCTGTCGCTCGACGAGATCGCCGCAGCGCTCGGCTCGTTGCCGTCGCAGCGCACGCCGACGCGCGACGACTGGAACACGCTGTCCAGCCGGTGGTTGCCGCGCATCGACGAACAGATCGCCGCGCTGGAGATGCTGCGCGATCGACTCGACGGCTGCATCGGATGCGGGTGCCTGTCGCTCGACACGTGCGAGTTGTACAACCTCGGCGACCGCGCGGCTCGACGTGGAGCCGGTGCCCGCTACTTGCTGGGCGACCCGATCGAGACGTGAGCCTCAGGCGTTGACCGCGCCCAAACCGGCGCCCATCACGTCGACGAAGTTGTCGTGGTAGAACGCCCGGCGATCGTCGGCTGATGTGTTGGCCAAGCTGGCCTCGAATCGCTCGATGGGCCGCCGCCCACCTTCGACGTGCGGGTAGTCGGACGAGAACATGCACACCTCGGGCCCGGCCTGTTCGATGATCCAACCGACGTCTTCGGTGGGATACGGCGTGAAGCGCATCTGGCGGCGCACGAACTCGCTCGGTCGCAACGACAGCGCCCGCAGGCGCTCCTCGTGCCGGGAGAACGCGTCGAAGGCAGCCTCCATCTGGCGCATCCACGACGGCACCCACACCGCGCCCTGCTCGATCACGCCGACACGCAACGAGGGGAACCGTTCGAACACGCCGTCGAAGATCATCGTCGCCAGGGTCTGCGCGGGCGGGCCGGGAATGCCCATGTAGTCGACCGAGCGGAAGTTCTCCTCGCCACCGTGGAAGTCGGGCGGGATGGGCAAGCCGTTGCGGAAGTAGTTCGGGTCGATCAGTTCGCCGGTGCCACCGACATGGAACACGATCGGGATGCGCGCCTCGCTGGCCGCCGCCCAGACGGCGTCGAGCGCGAGGTGGCTCGGCGAATGCGTGGGCGGACAACCGGATGCGACCAGCAGCGCCGCGGCACCCATCGAGATCGCTTCCGTGGCCAGCTCGCCGGCGCGGTCGAGGTCGGCCAACGGGACGTACAGCGTCGGCAGCAGGCGAGCATCGCCTGAGCAGAACTCGATCATCGCCCGGTTGTGGGCACGGGCGGCACCGATGGCCAGTTCGAGATCGCCGGAGTGCTCCCAGTTCCGCAAGCGCGAGTTGTGGAACGTGTTGAAGATCAACTGGCTGGCAAACCCGAGGAGATCGAGGGCCCGAGCACGGTCTTCGGCGATGAAGCCACCGGTCGCTGCGAAGTTCTTGCGGGCCATGATCTCGGCTGCCTCGTGGTCGAGGTACTCCGCCGACCGATGCCGGGTGACCAGGCGGTTGAACGCCTCGTCGACGTCGCGAAGCTGCTCCGACGGATCGCCGGTCTGGCGCAGCTCGTTGCCGCCCGAGTAGGTCAGTGCGGGGATGCGATCGCGGATCTCCGGGTCGGCATGGTCGCGAAGCCAGTTCGGGGTCTCCATGACGTGGGCATCGGCGTCGTGCACGACCAGCCCGGTGGAGTTGTACGGCATCACATCAGTGTGGCATCCCGCACCGGGGCGGGAATTGGTTGTGCTGTACGCACGACCGCGGTGCGACCGATCACGACGGCGCTCAACACGACGACGATCGTCGCGACTGCGGCCAGCGATAGGTGCTCGCCGAGCAATGGCCAACCCCACACCATCGACAACGCCGGTTGCGCCAGTTGCACCTGGCTGGCCTTGGCAATGCCCGCCCGAGCCATCCCGGCATACCACGCGAAGAAGCCGAGGAACATCGAGAACAGCGCGGTGTAGCCGAACGCGGCCCACTGCCCTCCGGTGGCATGCAGGCCAGTGCGGCTGGCGGTGACGATCGTGACAGCCCAGGTCAACGGAGCGCCGAGGACCAACGCCCAGCAGATCACCTGCCAACCGCCGAGTTGCCTCGACAGCAGCGCGCCTTCGGCGTACCCCACGGCTGCCGCCAGCACGGCAAGGATCAGCAGCGCGTCGGCAGCGTGCAACGTGCCTCCACCCTCGTGCACGACATAGGCAACGACTGCCGCGAATCCGACCGAACTGCACGCCCAGTACGCTCCGGAGGGGCGTTCGCCGGCGCGCAGCACCGCCAGACCGGCCGTGGCGAGCGGCAGCAACCCGTTGACCACGGAGCCGTGCAGGCTCGCCGTGTGCCGGAGTGCG
Organism: Ilumatobacteraceae bacterium; assembly: GCA_031427935.1. Taxonomy (GTDB): domain Bacteria; phylum Actinomycetota; class Acidimicrobiia; order Acidimicrobiales; family Ilumatobacteraceae; genus JAENVT01. The sequence goes on from JANPOJ010000592.1 coordinate 23,196, forward strand.
TAGGCGATGAGGATTGGAAACCCGAAGATCACCCCGCCGACGACCAGCACCAATCGCCCGAGCTGGGCCCGATTGGGGCGCGGCGGCTTGACGATCAGCAGCGCGATCATGGCGAAGATGCTGGCGACAGCGGCACGACCGACTGCAGCCACAGTCGGGTCCAGCCCGCGCACGGCGATCTTCGTCATCGGCAAGCTGAAGCTGAACACCAACACGCCGATTCCCGCCAAGATCAGTCCCACCCGGCGATGGTACCGATCACGCCCACAGCGCGTCGCCTGATATCCGCTCCACGCCCCCGGCTGCAACAGAAAGCCGAGCGAACCGGGCAGCCCCGGAATGCTACGTAGCGAAAAGTGGCTGCCCAGTTCCTCGCTCGCTTGCGCCCGTCAGGCATTCTGCGTACATGAGGCCGTCTGCGTCGCGTGCCTGCCTACGCTGAGCGTTCATGGCCATTGTTCACCGCGCAACGATCACGCCGACCAAGGCGGAACTGATCGCCGAATGGGCGCCGACCCAACCGTGGGGTCCACCGCCCGATGTTCCCATCGAGGTGATCGGCGCCTACCGGTTCGACGATCCCGAGGCGCGGGTCGGCATGGAGACCCACCTCGTCAGGTACGGGACCACGCTGCTGCAGATCCCGCTCACGTACCGAGATGAACCCCTCGACGGAGCCGGCGACGCCCTCATCGTCGAGATGCAGCACTCCGTGCTCGGCACTCGCTGGGTGTACGACGGACTGCGCGACCCCAAACTCCTTGTGATGCTCGCCGCCGTCGCGATGACCGGTCAGGGTGAGGCGCTCGCCATGGCCGTGTACGACGGCCGCTGGTGCATCGCGCCGAGCAACGTTCGCATCCAGGGCGGGGGCTGGACGCAGGAACGGGTACCGGTCGACGGCTTCGAAGTGGCACATGACGACGCGACCAGCGTCGTGCTGCACAACGACCGCTTCGAACTGACGGTGTTCCGACGCCCCGTCGCCGGACCTCGCCCAGCGATCGGGCTCACCGCGAGGTGGAACGGGCAACCGAAACCCGTCGTGCTCGCCGAGGTCTGCGAACGGTAGGTCTCCGCTGCACCGCTCGGAATCGGCGCGGCCGCGCTCGAACAGTGTGGTTGGGCGCGATTTCGGTAGCACCAGTACCGAAATCGAACCCGTTGAGCCGGGCGCGACGGCCACGACGTCGGGCAGCCGAGAATCTGGACGACGAACGACACCGCGGCCGAGCAGACTGGCGCCCGTGGAACTGCCGATTCTGGAACGCGCCGATGAGCTGGTCGCAGCCATCGCCGCGCATCAGGTGGTGATCGTCGCGGGCGAGACGGGGTCGGGCAAGAGCACCCAGTTGCCGCAGTTCTGCTTGCGCGCCGGCCGCGGCGTCGACGGGATGATCGGCCACACCCAACCACGGCGCATTGCGGCGCGCACCATCGCCGACCGCATCGCCGAGGAGATGGGCTGCGAGCTGGGGACCACGGTCGGCTACGCCGTGCGGTTCACCGATCGGGTCGGCGAGCAGACCCGGATCAAGGTGATGACCGACGGCATCCTGCTGGCCGAGATTCAACGCGACCGAATGCTGCGCCGCTACGACACGTTGATCATCGACGAGGCCCACGAGCGCAGCCTGAACATCGACTTTCTGCTCGGTTACATCCGCCAGCTGCTCCCGCGACGGCCCGACCTCAAGCTGATCGTCACCTCGGCGACCATCGACACGCAGCGGTTCAGCGAGCACTTCGACAACGCCCCGATCATCACCGTCGAGGGACGCACGTACCCGGTCGAGGTTCGCTATCGGCCCCTCGGAGACGACGGTGAGAGCGAGCGCGATCAGGTGCAGGCGGTGTGCGCGGCCGTTGATGAGCTGAGCCACGAGGGGCCGGGCGATGTGTTGGTGTTCCTGTCGGGCGAACGCGAGATCCACGACACCGCCGATGCCCTCCGCCGGTTGAACATGCGCGACACCGAAGTGCTGCCGCTGTACGCCCGGCTGTCGAGTGTCGAGCAGCACCGCATCTTCCAGTCGCACCGCGGGCGGCGCATCGTGCTGTCGACCAACGTCGCCGAGACGTCGCTGACCGTGCCAGGGGTTCGCTACGTAGTCGACACCGGCACGGCGCGCATCTCGCGCTACAGCCATCGGTTGAAGGTGCAGCGACTGCCGATCGAGCCGGTGTCGCGGGCATCGGCCGACCAGCGCGCCGGCCGTTGCGGCCGCGTCGCGCCGGGCATCTGCATCCGCCTCTACGACGAGGAGGGCTTGGCCGATCGCCCGGCGTTCACCGAACCCGAGATCCTGCGCACCAGCCTGGCCTCGGTCATCTTGCAGATGACCAACCTCGGCCTGGGCGACGTCGCCGCCTTTCCGTTCATCGAGCCACCCGACAGCCGCTCGATTCGCGACGGCTACATGCTGCTCGACGAGCTTGGCGCGCTGCAGCCGGCAGTGACCGTGCCATCGAAGCCCGGCGCAGCGGTGACGGACCGGCGGTTGACCAAGATCGGTCGGCAACTCGCCCGCCTACCGATCGACCCGCGCATGGCCCGGATGGTGGTGGAAGCCGACCGGCACGGTTGCGTGCGCGAGGTGATGGTCATCGCCGCCGCGTTGAGCATCCAAGATCCGCGAGAGCGACCGGCCGAGCACCGTCAGGCTGCCGACGAGATGCACCGCCGGTTCGCTGCCGACGAGGCATCGAGCAGCGACTTCATCGCCTTCGTCAAGCTGTGGGACCACCTGCGGGCGCGGCAGCAGGAACTGACCGGCAACCAGTTCCGGCGGCTGTGTCGAAGCGAGTACCTGAACTACCTGCGGGTGCGCGAGTGGCAGGACGTGTTCAGCCAACTCCGGCAAGTCACCGGTCAACTGGGCATCCGCCCCGGCAGCGAGGCGTCCCATCCCGACCGAATCCACCAAGCGCTGCTGGCCGGCTTGCTCAGCCACATCGGGATGCGGGATGGAACGGCCGATAACAAGAGCCGCGACTACAACGGCGCGCACGGCTCGAAGTTCGCCATCGGCAGCGGGTCGGTGCTGTCGCGCAAGCAGCCGAAGTGGGTGATCGCCGCCGAACTGGTCGAGACCAACCGGTTGTGGGCCCGCACGGTTGCCAGCGTGCAGCCCGAGTGGGCCGAGGCCATCGCCAGGCATCTGACCAAGTACAGCTACGGCGAACCGCGTTGGGATGCTCGCAGCGGTCGCGCCGTGGTCAGCGAACGGGTGTCGCTGTACGGCCTGCCGATCGTCAGCAACCGCACCATCGGCTACGACCGCGTCGATGCCGTCGAGGCGCGCACGATGTTCATCCGCCAAGCGTTGGTCGAAGGGGATTGGACGTCGAGACACGATTTTACGAAGCACAACGCCGAGTTCCTCGACGACCTGCGTGCACGCGAAGACCGCACCCGCAAGCTCGACGCGATCGACGACGAGGCGGTGATCGCGTTCTACGACCAGCGCGTCGACTCGGCCGTGGTGTCGAGTCGCCATTTCGATCGATGGTGGAAGGATGCTCGCCGCGCCGAGCCCGAGCTGCTGACCATGACCGCCGAGGCGTTGGGTCGGGCGACGGACAACGACGCCAACCAGTACCCCACCACGTGGGCGCACGCCGACATGGTCTTTCCGGTGACGTACCGCTTCGACCCCAGTGCAGCCGATGACGGCGTCACGGTGCACGTGCCGTTGGCCGTGTTGGGTCGCCTGACTGCCGACGGGTTCGACTGGCAGGTACCGGGCTTCAGGGCGGACCTCGTGGGGGCGTTGATGCAGACGCTGCCCAAGGACATCCGCCGCCAACTCATCCCCGCCGCCGAGACGACCGCCGCGGCCTACGGGCTGCTGGAGGTGGTCGACGAACCGTTGGCGGTGGCCCTGGCCCGTGCCGTGGAAGCAGTCGTCCCGTCGGTGCGCGTGCCGCCTCGCGCCTTCGATGCAACGCGTGTACCCGATCACCTGCGGGTCACGTTCGCCGTGCACGACGAGACCGATGCTGTGGTCGGCATCGGCAAGGACCTCGACGAGATCAAGCGCAGGTTGCGGGCGACACTGCGGGCCGCGGTGGCCCGGGCGACCCCGGTCGACGAGCGTCGCGGCATCACCAGCTGGGATGTGGGCGATCTGCGGCGGCGCGTCGACACCGTGCGCGGCGGCCATACCGTGCACGGCTACCCGGCGTTGCTCGACCACGGCAACAGCGTCTCGCTGCGTGTTTTCACCACGGCCGAACTGCAGCAGCGAGTGATGCGCGGCGGTGTCACCCGGCTGTTGTTGCTGGCCGTGCCCGTCGGCAAGCGCGCGGTGGAGACACATCTCGCCAATCGCGACAAGCTGATGCTCGCCCGCTTCGCGCCACAGACCGCCAATGCCATCGCCGCTGATTGCGTCGCCGCGGTCGCCGGACGGTTGGTCGCCGAGCACGGCGAGGTGTGGACCACTGCCGAGTTCGACGCGCTGG
>JANPOJ010000593.1:0-7435 GCA_031427935.1 Ilumatobacteraceae bacterium
GGCGGCAAGGGAGCCAACCTGGCTGAGATGACCAGCGTGCTGAAGTTGCCGGTCCCGCCGGGCTTCACGATCTCCACCGATGCATGTCGCGCCTACATGAAGGGCGGCTGGCCTGACGGCCTGTCCGACGAGATCGCGACGCAGGTGGCCAAGCTCGAGAAGGCGATGGGTCGCACGCTCGGCGACGCCGCCGACCCGCTGCTCGTCAGTGTTCGGTCCGGCGCCAAGTTCTCGATGCCCGGGATGATGGACACCGTGCTGAACCTCGGCCTCAACGACAGCAGCGTCAAGGGCCTGGCCGCGGTGACCGGCAACGAGCGCTTCGCGTACGACAGCTACCGCCGGTTCATCGCCATGTACGGCCGCATCGTGTTGGGTGTCGAGGGCCACCACTTCGACAAGCCTCTGGAGGCGGCCAAGGCTGCGGCCAAGGTCAAGACCGACGCCGAACTGACCGCCAAGGCGCTGAAGGAACTGTGCGGGCACTACAAGAAGGTCGTCAAGGCCGAGACCGGCAAGCCGTTCCCACAGGACCCCACGAAGCAACTGCGCGGTGCAGTCGAAGCAGTGTTCGCCAGCTGGAACGGAGCACGGGCCATCGCCTACCGCGTTCGCGAGCGCATCAGCCACGACCTCGGGACTGCCGTCAACGTGCAGACGATGGTCTTCGGCAACCGCGATCAACTCAGTGGTACCGGTGTGGGTTTCACCCGCAATGCGGCCACCGGCGAGAACAAGCCGTACGGTGACTTCCTCATCAACGCGCAGGGTGAAGACGTGGTCGCGGGCATTCGCAACACCGAGGACCTCGACCATCTGAAGGGTCACTTCCCGAAGATCCATTCCGAGCTGATCGAGATCTTCAACCGCCTCGAGCGCCACTACACCGACATGTGTGACACCGAGTTCACGATCGAGCAGGGCAAGTTGTGGATGCTGCAGACACGCGTCGGCAAGCGCACCGGTGCGGCGGCGTTGAAGATGGCCGTCGACATGACGAAGGGCACCGGCAAGGGCAAAGCTCGTTGGAAGATCAGCAAGCACGAAGCGCTCATGCGCGTTGCCTCTGACCATCTCGATCAGGTCCTGCACCCACAGTTCGCAGGCAAGGGCAAGGTCATCGCCAAGGGTCTGGCGGCGTCGCCGGGTGCCGCAGTCGGCAGGGTGTACTTCAGCGCCGACGACGCGACCGATGCCGACGATCGCGGTGAGAACGTGATCCTGGTGCGCAGTGAGACGAGCCCCGAAGACGTCCACGGCATGATGGTCAGCCAAGGCATCCTGACGGCCCGCGGAGGTCTGGTCAGCCATGCTGCTGTCGTCGCCCGCGGGTGGGGTACGCCCGCCATCGTCGGCGCCGACATGGTGAAGATCGAGGGCAAGCAGTTCACGGTTGGCGACATCGTCGTGAAGGAGGGCGACACCATCTCGCTCGACGGCACGACCGGAGAAGTCATCCTCGGCGAGATGAAGCTCGAGGCCGCGGAGCCGCCAGCCGAGTTCGTCACCATCCTCGAGTGGGCCGATCAGGTTCGCAAGGGCAAGCTCGCCGTTCGCGCCAACGCCGACACCGGCGAGGATGCGACCAATGCGCGCCAACTCGGCGCAGAAGGCATCGGCTTGTGCCGTACCGAGCACATGTTCCTGGCCCCGGACCGCTTGCCGGTGGTGCGCGAGATGATCCTGGCCGACACGCCGGCAGAGGAGACCGCGGCCCTGGCCGAACTCGGTCGCGTGCAACAGATCGACTTCGAGGAGATTCTCGAGGCGATGGACGGCCTGCCCGTGACCGTTCGCCTGCTCGACCCCCCGTTGCACGAGTTCCTGCCGTCGATCGAAGAGCTGAGGATCAAGCAGGCGTCCGAGGGGTTGTCGATTCGTGAGGGCAAAGAGCTCAGCGCGGCGGAAGACTGGGCCGAGCACAACCCCATGCTGGGCACCCGTGGCGTGCGCCTCGGTGTGGTCAAGCCGGGGCTGTATGCGATGCAGGTCAAGGCGCTGCTGGCCGCCGCCGCCGAGCTGCGCAAGAAGGGCAAGAACCCCATTGTCGAGGTCATGATCCCGCTGACCGTCAGCCGCGAAGAGCTGGCGCTGGCCCGGAGCTGGGTGCAGGCCGAAATCGACGAGGCGTTGAAGGGCATGAAGAACAAGCCCGACATCACCATCGGCACGATGATCGAGACGCCGCGCGCCGCGATGTGCGCCGACGAGATCGCCGAAGAGGCCGACTTCTTCAGCTTCGGCACCAACGACCTGACACAAATGACGTTCGGTTTCAGCCGCGACGACGTCGAGAGTCGGATGATGCCGGCGTACCTCGAGCAGGGTCTGCTGAAGCGCAACCCGTTCGAGACGATCGATCAGCGAGGCGTGGGCGAGCTCGTTCGCATCGCCGCCAAGCTCGGCAGGGCAGCGAAGAAGGGCCTCAAGCTCGGCGTGTGTGGTGAGCATGGTGGCGACCCGGAGAGCATCCAGCTGTTCTACGACGCCGGCCTCAACTACGTCAGCTGCAGCCCGTTTCGAGTGCCCATTGCCCGCCTGGCCGCGGCACAAGCCATCATCACCAGGGCCGGCGACGGCGGCAAGTCGGAAACGAAGTAGCCCGGAGGTTCTTCATGCAAGTACAGACTCGTCAAGGCCCGGCCTATGGGGTCGCCCGTCTCACGTTGGCGTCCAACGAACCGGTGCGGGTCGAGAGTGGGGCGATGATGGCGATGTCCACTGGCGTCGTGTTGCAGTCCAAGGCCGAGGGCGGCATCATGAAGTCGCTGAAGCGTGCGGCACTCGGTGGCGAGAGCTTCTTCGTCAGCACGTACACTGCGCCGGCGTCGGGCGGCTTCGTCGACATCGCCGCCCGGTTGCCGGGCGACATCACGACGCACAACGTCTCGCCCGGTCATGCGTTGTTCGTGCAGAAGGGATCGTGGCTCGGCAACGAGGTCAACGTCACCATCGACACCCAGTGGGGCGGGTTCAAGAACCTGTTCGGCGGTGAGGGTGGCTTCATCATTCGCACCGAGGGTCAAGGCACCGTCGTGTTCGCCTGCTATGGCGCGCTCGAGGTGTGGAACCTGCAGGCCGCGCAGTCGATCACGATCGACACCGGTCACATGGTTGCCTACGAAGACACCGTGCAGATGGCGATGCGCAAGGCCAGCGGCGGGGGACTGGTGCAGAGTTGGAAGAGCGGTGAGGGTTTCGTCTTCGACTTCACCGGACCGGGTCGGGTGTGGACCCAGACCCGCAACCCAACCGAGCTCATGGGGTGGATCCAGAGCTTCGTGGGCACCGGCAACTCCAGTGGTACATCGTTCGGTGGGGCGTTGGGCGGTCTACTCGGTCGTGATTAAATGCCGCTGGGCGTGATCGCCAGCGCCAACGTCGGCGACGAATTCATCGACATCAGCGTGCCCGGTTGGGCATGGCCGGCGACGATCGGCGTGATCGTCGCGCTGTTGTTGTTCGACATCTTGATCCTGAACCGTCACGTGCACGCCCCGACGTTGCGTCGGGCCGCGATCGAGACGGTCGCGTGGGTCGTGATCGGTGTCATCTTCGGTGCGGTCGTGATCGGCTCGTTCGGCGGTGGGGCCGGTGGCGAGTGGTTCTCCGGCTACCTGATCGAGTACAGCCTGTCGATCGACAACGTGTTCGTGTGGGCGCTGATCCTGGCCTACTTCCAGATCCCGCCGCAGTACCAGCGGCGTGTGCTGTTCTGGGGTGTGTTCGGGGCGTTGGTGTTGCGCGCCGGCTTCATCTTCGCCGGCCTCGCGTTGATCACCCGCTTCGAATGGATGCTGTTCATCTTCGGAGGCTTCCTGCTGTACACGGCCGGCAAGCTGTTGTTCTCGACCGGCGACACGGTCGATCCGGCCGACAGCCGGTTTCTGGCACTCGTGCGTCGCTTCGTGCCGACCACGCACGAGATGCACGGGCAGAAGATGTTCGTTCGCGTCGAGGGTAAACGGTTGGCGACCCCGCTGTTCGCGGTGCTGCTGCTCGTCGAGGCGACCGATGTGTTGTTCGCCGTGGACTCGGTTCCTGCCGTGCTGGCGGTCAGCAAAGAACAGTTCATCGTGTTCACGTCGAACGCGTTCGCCATCATGGGCCTGCGGTCGTTGTACTTCATGCTTGCCGACATGCACGCCCGGTTCAGCTACTTGCAGCAGGGCCTGGCAATCATCCTCGCGTTCGTCGGGATCAAGATGATCATCAGTCGCTGGTATCACATCGCCACGCCGGTGTCGCTGTTGGTGATCGTCTTGGTGCTGATCGTCTCGGTGTCGTTCTCGTTGCAAAGGACCCGTGGCCTCGATCGCATCGAGATCATCGAGGACCCTCCACCTCCCGACGAGCGGTGACACCCCTCCGGTAACCTCGCGGCTGTGGCGATTGTCGAAGAGGATCTCGAACGACTGCGAGCCACCGTGTCGATCTCCGACGTCGTGCAGCAATACGTCGCTCTCCGGCGCGTCGGGCGCAACTGGGTGGGTCTGTGCCCCTTTCACGCTGAGCGCAGCGGCTCGTTCAACGTCCGCGAAGAGACGGGTCGGTACAAGTGCTTCGGGTGCGGGGCAGCGGGCGACGTGTTCACGTTCGTGCAGGAGATCGAGCACGTCGACTTCGTCAACGCCGTCGAGCAACTTGCCGCCAAAGCCGGGATCCAACTGCAGTACACGTCCGGCGGCGAGAGCAAGGACCGACTGCGCCGCAAGAAGTTGATCGAAGCGATGGGCAAGGCCGTCGAGTGGTATCACCAACGCTTGTTGACCAGCGACGACGCTCGGGCGGCGCGCGACTACCTGCGCAAGCGCGGCCTGGCCGGCGACATCGCCCGTCAGTTCAAGTTGGGATGGGCGCCAGACGACTGGGATGCGCTGAGCCGCGGCGTGGGTTTGCCAGGCGATGCGCTACGCGACACCGGCTTGGCATTCACCAACAAGTCCGGTCGGTTGCAGGACTCGTTTCGCGGTCGGGTGATGTTCCCGATCCTGTCGGAGAACGGTGACCCCGTTGCCTTCGGCGGCCGCATCCTGCCCGGTTCCAACGACCCGGCGAAGTACAAGAACTCCGCCGAGACCTACATCTACGCCAAGTCGAAGACTTTGTACGGGCTGCACGGCGCTAAAGGCGACATCGTTGCTGCCGATCAAGTGATCGTGTGCGAGGGATACACCGACGTCATCGGCTTTCATCGCGCTGGTGTCAAGCGTGCCGTCGCCACGTGCGGCACGGCGCTGACCGAAGAACACGTGCGCATGCTCAAGCGCTTCGCCAGTCGTGTCGTGCTGGCGTTCGATGCCGACGCGGCCGGCCAGGGCGCGGCCGAGAAGTTCTACGAGTGGGAGCAGAAGTATCAGGTGCAGGTCAGCGTGGCTGCCTTCCCCAAGGGCCAAGACCCTGGCGAGCTCAGCCTGTCGAACCCACAGGCGCTTGCGGCCGCTGTCGACAACGCGCTCCCGTTCCTGGGCTTTCGACTGCAGCGGGTGATGACCGGGCGCCAGCTCAACTCCCCGGAGGACCGCGCCCGTTTGGCCGAGCAGGCGATGGCAGTCGTCAACGAGCACCCCGACACCAACGTGCGCAAGCTCTACGCCGGCCAAGTGGCCAGCCACACCGGTCTGCCGATCAACGATCTGGTGGCAATCGCGTCGCGGCGGTCGGCTCGGCCGATCGTGCGGGTCAACGCAGTGCGGCGCGTCGGCAGTTCGGAGAACGCCGAGTTCGTGGCGATCGCCCTGTTGTTGCAGCGGTGGCACGACATGGCGGGGTGGCTCGACGAAGTGTTGTTCGTCGACGACGTGGCTCGCCGGGCCTTCCTTGCAGTGGCAGAAGGTGACGGCTCGGTGGGCCGGTCGCTCGAGCTGGCCGACCCCGAGGCACGCGAGCTGATCGAGCGCGCCGCTGTCACCGACATCGACGCGGACCCGGCGATCGAAGGCCGCAACCTCATCGCCGCGGCCGTGCGCCGCGAGTTGGCACGCACCGTCAACGAGATCGACCCCGGCGAGATCCTGGCAAATCGGGATGCGCGCCTGGCATTGGAGCGGTTCGACGAACCCACGGCGGGGAACGATGCGGCCGAGCTGTTGCTAGGGTGGCTACAACGGCGTAACGAGGAGCGTGATTGAGTTTCGGGCAGTCTGACGCACCAGCGGACTCGGCACCTTTTCCCGGTGTCGACCCCGGCGAGTGGAACAGTCTGCTCGCGCGCGGAGCGATCTCCGGCGTGCTCGATGCCGAGGAGATCACTCACGTCCTCAGAACCGTCGAACTCACCGGTGACGTGCTCGAAGAGGTGCAGCAGGCTGTAGCAGCCCGCAACATCCGCATCGACGAGACCGTCGAAGATGTTGTCGACGACACCCCGACCGGTGGCATTCCGATTCCGGATTCACCGCCGGCCGAAGATGCCGACGGACTGATGGCTCGCCGTCGCCGACGTCGCAGCGAGCGGATGAACGCCAGTGGTGTCGATACGGGCAGCACCGCCGACACGGTGCGCATGTATCTCCGCGAGATCGGACGGGTCGACCTGCTGACCCCCGACGACGAGCGTCACCTGGCGCAGGCGATCGAGGAAGGCAACCAGGCCGCGCTCGAGCTCGACCAGACCTCCGACCCGACCGAACACCGGCGCCAGATGCGCGTCGTGCAGACCGGTCAGCGGGCCAAGAGCGAGCTCATCCAGGCCAACTTGCGCCTGGTCGTCAGCATCGCCAAGCGCTACAGCGGGCGCGGCATGCTGTTCCTCGACCTCATCCAGGAGGGCAATCTCGGCCTGATGCGGGCCGTCGACAAGTTCGACCACACCAAGGGCTTCAAGTTCTCGACGTACGCCACGTGGTGGATCCGCCAGGCCATCACCCGGTCCATCGCTGATCAGGCGCGCACCATTCGCATCCCGGTGCACATGGTCGAGAGCATGAACCGTGTGCTGCGCATGCAGCGCCAGATGCATCAGGAGCTGGAGCGCGAGCCCACGCTCGACGAGTTGGCCGAACGGTGCGGGCTGCCACCAGACAGGATCCGCGAGATCCTGCGCATCTCGCTCGATCCGCTGTCGCTCGACTCGCCGGTGGGCGAGGAGGACGACTCCAACCTCACCGATTTCATCGAGGACCTCACCGTCGATGCCCCTGCCGACATGGCCACCAAACGCATGCTGGCGCAGGCGGTCGAAGAGGCGTTGGGCGAGTTGACCGACCGCGAGCAGGAGATCGTGCGCATGCGCTTCGGGCTCGACGACGGCCAGGCCCGCACACTGGAGGATGTGGGCAAGGAATTCGGTGTGACCCGTGAGCGCATTCGTCAGATCGAGGCCAAGACCCTGGCCACGCTGCGTCACCCGATGCGTAGCCAGCGGTTGAAGGAGTTTTTGGAGGAGGAGTGACGACGGGGCTTTGCTATCCTCGTCAACGCCTTCCGAGATATC
>JANPOJ010000594.1:0-3606 GCA_031427935.1 Ilumatobacteraceae bacterium
GATTCTGCATCGTGGAACGACCGGTAGCGAAGACGGAGCCGACTCAATGAGTGAACAAGACGATCTCGATCTCGCCACGCTGAGCGACAGTGACCTCGTCGCCCAGATGCACGACGATCTGTACGACGGCCTGGCCGACGAGATCCTCGAAGGCACGACGATCCTGCTCGACCGTGGCTGGGGTCCCGACAAGGTGCTCAACGACGCCCTCGTCGAGGGCATGCGGATCGTCGGCATCGACTTCCGCGACGGGATCCTGTTCGTGCCCGAGGTGTTGCTGGCCGCCAATGCGATGAAGGCGGGCATGGGCATCCTCCGTCCACTGCTGGCCGAGACCGGCGCCGAGTCCGTCGGCAAGGTCGTCGTCGGCACGGTCAAAGGCGACATCCACGACATCGGCAAGAACCTCACGGCGATGATGCTCGAAGGTGCCGGCTTCGAAGTGATCGACCTCGGCATCAACACCGACGTCGACAAGTTCCTGGCCGCCCTCGAACTGCACCAGCCCGATATCTTGGGGATGTCGGCGCTGCTGACCACGACCATGCCGTACATGAAGGTCGTCGTCGACACGCTGATCGCAAAAGGCCTGCGCGACAAGTACCTCGTCTTGGTCGGCGGCGCACCGCTGAACGAGGAGTTCGGTCAAGCCGTCGGCGCGGATGCCTATTGCCGCGACGCTGCGGTTGCTGCCGAGACCGCCAAGAAGTTGGTCAGCGCGCGTCGTGACCGGTTGAGGGCCGAGCCACCCGGCCCCTCGGTGGCCTGAACCTACGGATCACCGGCATGACCATCGCGCCCCTCGTCATTGCCTGCGGAGCACTCGCCTCGGAGTTGCGCACGGTCTTGCGCGCTCAGGGTCTTGCCGACGCCGTTGAGGTCACCTATCTGCCCGCCAACTTGCACAACCGTCCGGAGCGGATCGTGCCCGAGCTCGAGCCGTTGCTCGACCAGGCCGCTGCCGATGGTCGCGCGGTGTTCGTCGCCTATGCGGACTGCGGTACCGGCGGGGGCCTCGACGCCTTGCTCGCACGCCACCCGAACGTCAGCCGGCTGCCGGGCTCGCATTGCTACGAGTTCTTCACCGGTACCGAGCAGTTCGCGGCGCTGCACGAGGAAGAGCTCGGCACCCTGTTCCTCACCGACTTCCTGGCCAAGCACTTCGAGGCGCTGTTGTGGCAGGGCCTCGGTCTCGATCGCCACCCCGAGCTGCTCGACATGTACTTCGGCAACTACCGGCGAGTCGTGCTGATCTCACAGACCGACAGCGAGGCGGTCGTCACCATGGGTCGCGCTGCAGCCGAGCGCCTCGGCCTCGAGTTCGAGCATCGTCACGTGGGCCTCGCGCCGTTCACCGGTGTCGTTGAGCACGGCGTGGCGGTCTCGCTGTCGCGGAAGGTGGCGTGATGGCCCGGTCCGGTCGAACGAGCCGCGAGGTGATCGTGATCTACTGGCGCGACATCCCCGCGCAGGTCAACGCCCAAGAGGGCCGCGATCGGCACCAGGTCGTGCTCGGCGGAAAGTTCCAACGAGCCATCGACCGCGCCAAGCGCAAGGCGAAGATCTACACCGCTGACGAAGAGGTGGCGCAGTGGCGCCGCGAGAGCCGGCCGATCACCGGAGACCTCGCCAGTGAGGCGAAGGCCGCCGCCGATGCGATCGAACACGAGTATCGCCGCGACCGTCTCGGCCTGCTGGCGTACTACGGCGGCTGGGAGGCCGACGTGATCAACACCGACGCCATCGATCGCGACGTACTCGACGCGCTCGAAGAGCTCGACGAGGAAGACGAACAACAAGCACAGGACGAACAGGAGAACTCGTGACCGACACCGTTGTCAGCTCAGCCACCCGTGAGGTGGTGATCGGCTTCGAACGTCCCTTCGTGATGATCGGCGAGAAGATCAACCCGACCGGGCGCAAGCTGCTGGCCGAAGAGATGAAGAATGGCGACTACAGCCGAGTCGAGGTCGACGCGCTCGCCCAGGTCGCGGCCGGCTGCCAGATGCTCGACGTCAACGCCGGCATCCCGCTGGCCGACGAGCCGGCGATGTTGGCGAGGGCGATCACGCTCGTGCAGTCCATCACCGACGTGCCGTTGTCGATCGATTCGTCGATCATCGCCGCGCTCGAAGCCGGGCTTGCGGTGTACCGGGGCAAGCCGCTGGTCAACTCGGTCACCGGCGAGGAGGAAGTGCTCGAGCGGGTCATGCCGCTGGTCGCCAAGTACGGCGCCGCGGTGGTCGCCATCTCCAATGACGAGACCGGCATCTCGATGGATCCCGACGTGCGGTTTGCTGTCGCCAAGCGGATCGTCGAGCGCGCTGCCGACTTCGGGATTCCCGCATCCGACGTGATCGTCGACCCGCTGGTCATGCCGATCGGCGCGCTCGGACAGGCCGGCCAACACGCCTTTCAACTGATCCGGCGCTTGCGCGACGAGTTGAAGGTCAACACGATCTGCGGCGCGTCGAACGTCAGCTTCGGGCTGCCCAACCGGCACCAGGTCACGGGTACGTTCCTGGCCATGGCGATCGGCGCCGGGATGACCTCGGCGATCATGAACCCGATGCATCCCGAGGTCAAAGCAGCGGTCATGGCCGCCGACGTGCTGGCCGGCCAGGACAAGGACTGCGCGGCGTGGATCAAGGCCAACCGGGCCCCAACGGCTGCGTCGGACGAGCGAGAGGGGCGACGTCGCCGTCGCAGCGAATAGCACCGATGCCGCGAATCGTTTTCACTCCCTCCGGCCTGACCGGCGAGGTCGACACCGGCACCACGGTGTTGGCTGCTGCGCGCCAATTGGGAGTCGACCTCGATTCGGTCTGCGGCGGTCGGGGCATCTGCGGTCGTTGCCAGATCGAGCCATCGACCGGTTCGTTCGCCAAGTGGGCCATCGACAGCGCGGCCACGGCCCTGTCGGACTGGTCGGCCGTCGAGGTCGACTACGAGACCAAGGGCAACGCCCGCCGACCCCTTCGAGTGGGTCGCCGTCTCGGCTGCGCTGCCACGGTGCTGGCCGACGCCGTCATCTCCGTGCCATCAGAGAGCCAGGTGCACAAGCAGGTCGTTCGCAAGTCGGTCGACCTGACCGGGTTGGTGATCGATCCGCAGTTCACCCTGTTCAACGTCGACGTGCCGAAGGCGGTGCTGGGGGACTCCGAGTCGGTCACCGAACTGATCGGTGAGGCCGTCGTTCGCACCCACGGCGTGACCGTGCAGGCATGGAGCACCACCGTGTTGCGCACCGCGCACAAGGCCGCGGCAAACGATCACGGCTCGGTCACCATCGCGGTCGACCTCGATGGTGTCGCTGTCGCGATCTGGCCGGGCTTCGTCGACACGGCGCTCGGCGTGGCGATCGATGTCGGGTCGACCACGGTCGCCGGCCATCTCTGCGACCTGTCGACCGGCGAGGTGTTGGCCACCGCGGGGATGATGAACCCGCAGATCCGCTTCGGCGAGGATCTGATGAGTCGCGTGTCGTACGTGATGATGAATCCGGGTGGCGACAAGGAGCTGACGGCTTGCATCCGCACCGCGCTCAACGACCTGATCACCGATCTGCTGCGGCAGGCCGATTCGCCCGCCGACGAGTTGCTCGAC
>JANPOJ010000595.1:0-1593 GCA_031427935.1 Ilumatobacteraceae bacterium
GCTGAAGCGCTGCAGTGCGCGCCGGCCAGCGTGCGTGTGCTGCTGCACAGAGGGATCGCGGCACTCAAGAAGGAGATCGCGGAATGAACGAACAGCACGACCATCACGTGATCGACCGGCTTCGTGCCGCGCTCGACGAGGTGACGGTTGGCGTCAACGCAGCCGGCGCGTCGAGTCCGGCAGTGGCGGTGCCGCGCAGGGTCGGTCTCAGTGCTGCCCGTTGGCTCGCCATCGCGTCAGCAGCGGCCTTGGTCGTCGTCGCGGTCGCGGCGACCGTCGTCAACCGCACCCACCGCGGCGAGTCCGCGGCAACCCCGGTCACCACTTCGCCCGCTACGGTGCCGGCCAGCTCGCAACCAGTGCCCGGCGGAGGTACGCCGAGGTATGTACTGGCGGCCCAGGATCTGGTGCCCGGTGGGGTTCAGGTCGAGCCGTGCTGTCCCACGATCCCGGCCGGTGGCGCGCCGCTGGCGATGGTCTGGGCCCGCTCGACCGGCCTAACCGATGGCATGCTGTTGCTGACCGAGGTGCTCGACGGTGCTGGCGACGTGGTCGCTACCACGGCCCCCGGCACCACGACCCGCAGCGTCGAGGGTGGCACGCTCGTGTTCACCTCGTACGGCCTCTCCGATTCCGAGCGCGACGCGCTCGCTCAGGAGGTGGTGCCTGGCTCGGGCCTGCCGTACGTGTTGCCCGCTGACGGCTGGCAGAACCTGGCGATGGGCCGCCAGAACGCAGGCGCGCTGCGCACCCAGCGGTACGCGAACGATCAAGGCACGGTGTCGTTGTCGGTCGGCGAGTACCGCGGCCAGCTGGCGGAGCTCGCTGCCACGGACAGCACGATCACCGAGGTCACCGTCGCTGGGAACGCCGGATGGATGGTGACCGATCAGACCGGCACCGTCGTCGTCTGGCCGGCTGCTGATTCGGGCCAATGGGCACTGATGACAGTGCCACCGGCCATGGCCGACAGGGTCCATGGCCTCATCGCCGCCGTCGGGGAGATAAACAGAAACTCCACCGCCACCAGCATCGCGTCACCGAACAGCCCTCCACACTCGGCACCACATGGCGAGGCCCCTACGAGCTCGTCGGAACATCGGACGGAACCACGTTTACCTTGACAGAACCACCGGCCAAAGGAGCGTCCCCTCCGAGCTCGCCACATTGGCGAATCGGTCCTCTTGCCCAACCTGTTGTCTCATGGCTCGAGTCCGTGGCTCCGCGCTCCCGTAGCTGCTCCCCGCTCCCATTCGTGGCCAGCGCTGACCAACGGCGACACATATCTGTACACATTCCTCATAACCCGAAGGTCGCAGGTTCAAATCCTGCCCCGCCACCAAGAAAGCCCAGGTCAGAGGCCTTTTCCGTTCAGCGGAAAGGGCCTCTCTGCTTGCCGCTTGTCAACGGTTTGTCAACACCACGACATGTACCACGAGGCCGAGAAGCGTCACGTCGACCCAATGAGGCAGACCTCTTCTCGCCACTCAGTGCGACCATCTGGCCAGCCGCGTTGTGGTGTCGAGCCCGCCCGACGAGGTCGAAATCGTGTCCGGCACCCTTCCCCGATCTGCCCGCGTCGACCACCTACGC
>JANPOJ010000596.1:0-2746 GCA_031427935.1 Ilumatobacteraceae bacterium
GGGATTTCTCACCCGAACCATCGGCGAGCGGACCAAGGGCACCGAGTGGTACGAGCAACGATTTCTTCCCCGCATCGGCCCCGTCGCCCTCTACGGGCTGCTGTTCACGGTCGTGGTGCTGTTTGCGTTGCAGGGCGACAAGATCACCAATGAACCATGGGATGTCGCCCGCATCGCCCTGCCCCTCCTCGCGTATTTCGCGATCATGTGGTTCGGCGCGTTCTTCCTCGGGCTGCGCCTCGGATTCCCCTACGAACGAAACGCGTCGATCGCGTTCACCGCCGCGGGCAACAACTTCGAGCTCGCGATCGCGGTAGCCATTGGTGTCTTCGGGGTCACCTCCGGAGAGGCGCTCGCCGGTGTCGTCGGCCCCCTCATCGAAGTGCCCGTCCTGGTCGGCCTCGTGTACGTGGCGCTCTGGGCTCGACGCCGTTTCTACCCACCGGCAACTGCTCGACGGCCCACCACCGAGAGATCGTGAATTGCTTCGACTGACCGGCGATCGGGAGTGCTTGAGGTCAGGTGGCGACGGAGATGAGTTCGGACAGGAGGGCTTGCACACGCCGGTCGATCTCGTCGCGGATTGGACGGACCGCGTCGATGCCTTGGCCTGCTGGATCGGGCAGTGCCCAATCGAGGTATTTCTTGCCCGGGTAGAACGGGCATTCGTCGCCGCAACCCATGGTGATCACGACATCCGATGCTTCGACGGCAGCGTCATCGAGGCGCTTGGGATACGCGCCATTGGCGTGAAGGTCAATGCCGAGCTCGGCCATCGCCTCGACCACAGCAGGATTGATCGTGTCGGCCGGAGCGGTGCCAGCGGACCGGACCACGACTCGATCGCCGGCGTGGAGAGCGAGCAGGGCGGCGGCCATCTGCGATCGGCCGGCGTTGTGGATGCAGACGAACAGCACTTCTGGCCGATCGACTGCGCGTGCATCAGCCATCGTGTGCCTCCGAAGCGTTGTGGGGGTAGATGAACCGGATCAGCCCGTAGGCGAGAACAGCGCCGATGAACTGCATGACGATGAACATCGGTGCCGATGACGGCTTGATCCCGGCGAATGTGTCCGACAGCATCCGGGCGATGGTGACCGCGGGGTTGGCGAAGCTGGTCGACGATGTGAACCAGTAGGCACCCCCGATCCACAGACCGACTGCGAACGGCACAGCCTCGCTGCGGCCGGTACGGACGCAGCCGTGGATCACGAGCAGCAACCCGATCGTCGCTACTACCTCCGACAGCCACAGCGCGCCGGATGAACGGGCATGGGTGGACCACTCGACCGCGGGCAGCGAGAACATCAGGTTGGCGATCACGGCACCCACGCATCCGCCGATCGTCTGGGCAATGACGTAGAGCCCGGCGTCTCGTGTACTGATCGTGCCGAGGAGCTTGTCAACGAGCGTCACGATCGGATTGAAATGAGCACCCGACACCGCACCGAACATGAGGATCAACCCGATCAGCGCTCCGGCCGTTGCTGCCGCATTCTCCAACAGCTGGAGACCGACATCCGTGGGCGACAGGCGACTGGCCATGATCCCCGAACCGATCACGGCGATGATCAGTAGCGCTGTCCCGAGTGCCTCGGCGACCAACCGCCTGCTGAGGTCGAGGCGGAGTTGCCCGGTCCCGGTCTCGGCCCGAATTGCGAGTTCGGCATCGGTGGGATGGAAAGGGTCGCTCACGTGGCTGCCTTCGAGTCGCCTATCAGCACGGCGATTCGCTCGCTGAGTTCCGCGAGCGCTGCGTCGAACGCAGATCGGCTGCCGTCGGCAACCGGGTCGGGGACCGACCAGTGCAGCCATGAGTCGTCGGGGGCCAGCTCTTCGTGGGCTTGGTCGCAGACGGTGACGGTAATGTCAGGAAGCTTGCCGACGCGGTCGAGTGTTCGCGGTATCGACCCAGTGATGTCCATGCCTGCTCGTTTGGCGGCGGCGATCGCTCCTGGATGGACTCGGTTGGCGGGATGGGTTCCGGCCGACTCGGCCGGAGCGCCGGTGAGCGACCGCCACAGCGCGGCAGCGATCTGGCTGCGAGCCGAGTTGCGCGTGCAAACAAACAGTGCCTTGGCGGGGACAACCTTTCTGCCCGGTGAGAGATCTCGGAGCGAGTCGCGCAATAGGTGCACATAGCGGCGGCGTCCGTCACCACTGGAGCGAGACCGGTTGATCATCCCCACCGACTCGAGCACGTCAAGATGATGCGCGAGCAAGTTGGACTCGAGCGCTACCAGCCGGCGAAGCTCGACCGGAGCGCGGTCCGACAACGCCAACTCATCGACGATCGCAAGACGAGTGGGATCGCCCAGCGCGGCGTGACGCGCAGCTCTCAACTCCAACGTTGGTTTCACGGTGGCAGCTTAGCAACTCAAGATTTATTGAGTCAATATATTGTGAACTAGTGGCTGCGAGAAGGGCGGTCCCCGTCATCTCCTCGCGAACTCGATCAGGTCACTGACATCGCCATCGTCAGCGTCATGCAACGCCGCTATGTATCGGCGTCGGAGTTCGTCGGTGTCAACGTCCAGCCTCGAGCCCCACGTGAAGGGCGGATGTGCGAGTGACGTGACGAGGAAGTCGGAAGCGATTCGACCGTGACGTCCGTTGCCGTTCGGAAATGGATGGATGGCGACCAATTTGTGGTGAAACCGAATTGCCAGCTCGTTGGGTTCATAGGTGTCACATTCCACCCAGGTCGTCGCGTCACGAACGAGATCGCGGACGGCCACGGTGATAT
>JANPOJ010000597.1:0-2670 GCA_031427935.1 Ilumatobacteraceae bacterium
CGCAATCAACGCGGGCGGTCTCAAACATCCGAAAGATTTGCGAGGAGCATCTTGAAGGCCGCTACGAGCTTGAGGTCGTGGACATCGCCCGGCATCCGACACTGGCCAAGGGAGAACAGATCATCGCCGCACCGACCTTGATTAAAAAACTACCCCTTCCCTTGCGCCGCTTCATTGGGGATATGTCGCAAACAGAGCGTATTCTGGTCGGCCTCGATCTCAGCAAGAGCGTTGGGCGGTAGTTTACAATAACAGAGACCTAAGCCGCCATGCACAGGGGATCATGCACAGAACTGAATTTGCTCGCGGAAAACGCAGAGCTACGCGCGCGACTGGAGGCGGCGGAGGACGTGCTCCAAGCGATCCGAATCGGCGAGGTTGATGCGCTTGTCGTCGTGAGCGCCGCCGGTCCGCGCATTTACGCCCTGCAAGGCGTGGATGCCGCATCAAACCGCTTCCGCGGCGATATCCTTGCGCAAGTGAGTGACGCAGTGATCGCGACGGACGACGACCAGCGCGTCACCTACATGAACGCCGCCGCCGAACGGCAATACAATGTTGGCGTAACAGGTGCGCTTGGCAAACTCGTCTCGAATGTCTATCGATCCCAGTGGGTCGACGCCGGTGACGAAGCGGCCGCGACGACCGCCCTACGCGAGCGCGGCGAATGGCATGGTGAAAGCATCCACATCAGACTCGACGGCCGCGAGCTTCGGGTCGAGTCGAGCGTCACGGCTCTCGGAATGATCGGTGGGCAACCCGCCGGTATGCTCGCCGTCATTCGTGATATCACTCAGCGATCGCTGGCTCAAGATAGGCTTCGAGAAAGCGAGTGACCATTCACTTGGGTGTCATGCGGATGCCACCGTCGACGCGGATGGTCTCGGCGTTGAGGTAGCTGTTGGTGATGCACTCGATGATCACCGAGGCCAACTCCTCCTGCGTACCAAGGCGGTGTGGGAACAGGACTCCCTTTTCAAGGTTGGCCTTGAAGGCCTCGCTCGCTTCGCCGGTGCCGTAGATCGGCGTGTCGATCAGGCCGGGCGCCACCGTGTTGACCCGCACGCCGATGGCTGCCAGATCGCGGGCGACCGGCAGCGTCAGCCCCACGACGCCACCCTTCGATGCCGAGTACGCCGCCTGGCCGATCTGGCCGTCGAACGCAGCAACCGAGGCGACGTTGACGATGGCGCCGCGCTCGCCGTACTCCATCGGCTCGGTGGTGCTCATCGCCGTGCCGACGATGCGGATGCAGTCGAAGGTGCCGATCAGGTTGATGGCGATCACCTTCTTGAACGCGTCGAGGTTGGCGGCCGAGTCGTAGGTGCCGTCCTTGCCGACCGTTCGCTGCGCCCAGCCAATGCCGGCCGAGTTCACCAGCACGCGCAGCGGACCCATGCTCTTGGCCATCTCGACGGCATTGACGATGTCGTCGGTGTTGGTCACGTCGACCTTGCAGAACGCGCCGCCGATCTCGTCGGCCAACGCCGTGCCCTTGTCTTCCTGCAGGTCGGCAACGACGACTTTGGCGCCTCTCGACGCCAGCGCGCGGGCCGCAGCCGCCCCGATTCCTGATGCTCCACCTGTGACGATTGCGCTTGCGCCGTTGATGTCCATGGGGGGCGACGATAACGCCGGCTTCACGATCACGGCCTAACGGGCAACGGGCAGTACCGTCACGCCATGCCCGGACCCTTGGCTGGATTCACCGTCGTCGAGGCCTGCCAGATGGTCGCCGGCCCGCTTGCCGGCACGATCTGCGCCGATCTCGGCGCCGAGGTGATCAAGATCGAGAACCCCGAGCGCGGCGACCGGTTTCGCTACCTCGGCGATCGCGTCGGTGGCATCTCGGCGATCTGGGCGGCCGTCAACCGCGGCAAGCGAAGTGTCGTGATCGACCTCCAGCGACCCGAGGGAATCGCCCTGTTCCACACGATCGTGGCCCGCGCCGACGTCTTCATCCAGAACTTCCGACCTGGGGTCGTCGAGCGTCTCGGTATCGACGAGCCGTCGCTGCGCGCCGCAAATCCCGACCTCATCTACGTGTCGGTCAGCGGGTTCGGCGACAGCGGCCCCTACATCGGCCAGAAGAGCTACGACTACGTGATCCAGGCGTTGTCGGGCATGGCCGCGCTGCAGGCCGACCCGGCCACGGGCGAGCCCGCGCTGGTGCGCAACATCGTCGTCGACAAGGTCACGGCGATGGCGGCGGCGCAGTCGATCCTGGCCGCACTGCTCGCCCGCAGTCGCGGAGCCTCTGGGCAGCACGTGCGACTGTCGATGCTCGATGTCGCACTCTCGTTCCTGTGGCCCGATGGGATGATGCAGTACACGCTGCTGGCCGACGACGGGCGCGTCACGCCCGGCCCGAACATGGCTGCCGACTACCTCATGCGCCGCACCGCAGATGGCGAATACATCGCCCTGCTGGCCACCTCGAACTCGCAGTTCCCCGGCCTGTGCGCGGCGTTGGGCACGCAGCAGTGGCTGGCCGACGACCGGTTCGCCACGCTGGCGGCCCGCGAGGTCAATGCCGCGGAGTTGAACGACCTGATCGCCGTCGAGTTGCTGCGCCACAACGGCGCCGAGATCGTCGCCCGGCTGCACGACCACGATGTGCCTTGCGCCTTGGTCAACCCGGTCGATCGAGTGCACCTCGACCCGCAGGTG
>JANPOJ010000598.1:0-2816 GCA_031427935.1 Ilumatobacteraceae bacterium
TCGAACGGCGTCATCCACGTGATCGACAAAGTGCTGCTGCCGCCGAGTTGATGACTCTCCCTTCCCACGCACCGCCGGCCCCGACGTGGGCCGGCGATGCGCGCGACGGTGCAGTGCCATGGTCGACCTGCACGGATCGTCGGTACAGTCGGGGTGTGGTCGACGACGTGAGCGAGAACGTGGGCGAGAGCCACGGACGCAGCGAACTGGAGGCGTCGTTCGCCAAGAGTGGCGATCGCGCCGTACGTCTCGCGTACGAGCGCTACGGCTCGCTGGTCTACACGTTCTGTCGCCGCACGGTAGGGCATCATGACGCGACGGAGCTCGCGCAGGATGTGTTCGTCGCCGCGTGGCGCGCGCAGCGGTCGTACGATCCCGGTCGTGGCGGGCTCGGCGGCTGGCTGATTGCCATTGCCCGGAACAAGGTGATCGATCACCTGCGCCACCAAGGCCGCCGACCGGTGATCGATGCCGGTGCCGACAGCGCCTCGATCGCTGGCTCGCGAAATGACGATGTCGACATGATCGCCAATCGCATGTTGATCGCCGAGGCGTTCGGTGAGCTCACTCCTCGCGCACGCGAGGTCGTGGAGTTGGCGTTCCTGCACGACTTGACCCACGAACAGATCGCCGCCAAGACCCACCTGCCCCTCGGAACGGTGAAGAGCGACGTACGTCGAAGCCTGCCCGTGCTGCACCGCGCACTCGCCGGGCTGAGCAGCGGAGGCATTCATGAATGACAACCCCCGACCCGATGGCGCAGACACCGATCTGCAGCAGTTGCGGGCGATCGCTGCCCACGTCACCGACGAAGACTTCGAGCGCGACGACCCCCCAGCCTCGATGTGGTCCGCGATCGCAGTAAGTGCCGGCCGCCCCGAGACCGACGTCGCCGTGTTGCGACGCACCCACCGACGCGTGTGGCTCGGCGCAGCCGCCGTCGTTGTCGCCGGCCTGGGCATCGCCGGTGGGTTGGCGGCGATAGGAGGCGGAAGCGACGACGTCATCGCCGAAACCGCACTGAGCAACGAGGGTCTCAGCCCCCTGGGCGCGGCATCGTCGGGCAAGGCAGAGATCATCCGACGCGGCACCTCGTACCTGTTGCACCTCGACGTCAGTCGCGTGCCGAGCGAACCGGCCAGCTATGTCGAGGTGTGGCTGATCGATCGCCAGGTCAAGGGGATGATCTCGTTGGGCCCGTACCGCGGCAACGGTGACTACGCCATCCCCTCGGGCGTCGATCCCGCTGAGTATCCCATCGTCGACGTGTCGATCGAGCCCTCCGACGGGGTGCCCACGCACAGCGGCGTCAGCATCGTGCGGGGCGTCGCCGCGACGTGAGCATTCGGCAGCTACCCGAGCACGCCGAGGTCGTGATCGTCGGTGCCGGGCTTGCCGGTCTGGCGGCCGCCCGAGTGCTCCACGCGGCCAGGCGCGATGTCGTGGTCGTCGAAGCATCCGACGACGTCGGGGGGCGCGTCCGCACCGATGTTGTTGACGGGTTCCACCTCGATCGTGGGTTCCAGGTGCTGCTGACCGCGTACCCAGAGGCGGAGGCCCAACTCGATCTCGACGCGCTGCAGTTGCGTCGCTTCCAGCCCGGTGGGGTCGTCTGGCATGACGGTCGGTTCGACACCATCGGCGATCCGTTCCGACAGCCGTCATTGCTCATCTCATCGCTCGCCGCACGGGTCGGTTCGCCGCTCGACAAGCTGCGCGTCCTGAAGATGCGAAGGCGATTGGTTGCCAGCGACCCGCGAGCGCTCATGCGCAAACCGGACCACACCACCCGCCAGGCTTTGGAGGTTGCGGGCTTCTCCGACACGATGATCACGCGGTTCTTCCGACCGCTGTTCGGCGGCATCCAACTCGACACCGACCTCGCCGCCAGCAGTCGAATGTTCGAGGTGCTGTTCCGTACCCTGTCGCAAGGTGACACCGCGGTACCCGCCCGCGGAATGGGAGAGATCTCCCGTCAACTCGCCGCACCGATGCTGGATCGGGTCGTGCTCGAGACACGCGTCTCAGCCGTCGAGGGCAACCGTGTGACGACCGACGACGGCCGATCGATCGGCGCCGGCAAGGTGATCGTGGCGACCGAGGGTCCGGTGGCATCGACGTTGCTGCACCTCACCACGGTCCCGTCGAGACCGGTGACGTCGGTGTGGTTCGCCGCGGACCTTCCACCGATCTCGTCCAAGATGATCGTGCTGAACGGGACCGGAACCGGCCAGGTCTTCACTGTCGCGGTCATGAGCAACGTCGCCCCGGAGTACGGCGCAGGCGGCAGGGCCTTGATCGTCGCCTCGTGCCCCGGAGTGTGCGATCCTGCGATCGAGCCGACCGTGCGACATGAGCTCCGCGCGTGGTGGGGTGGCGCTGTCGACACATGGCAGCACCTGCGCACCGACGCCATCGCCCACGCCCAACCCGACCACGTTCCCCCGCATCCGCCCAAGCAGCGCGTGCATCTCGAAGGTGACCTGTTCGTCTGCGGCGATCATCGCGATACGGGCTCGATCCAGGGCGCGTTGTTCTCCGGCCGACGTTGTGGCGAGGCGGTGTTGGCCAGCCTCGCTGCTGCCAGCGCCGGCTAGATCTTCGCGATTTGCATCCGTCCGACCTCATTCGGGCGTAGAACTTCACTATGGCCCGTTACATCGTCACCGTTCGCACACCCCGAAGCCCGCAAGAGGCATTCGACTACATGGCCGACCTCCGCAACTTTGCCGAATGGGATCCTGGCGTGAAGCGCGTGACCCAGATCGAGGGCGCTGGCGGCGGCGCATCGGCTTCTTTCGATGTGGTGGTGGCAT
>JANPOJ010000599.1:0-4280 GCA_031427935.1 Ilumatobacteraceae bacterium
CAGCAAATCGCTCGATGGGCCAGTCCTTGGCGGTGGAATTGGTCTTGGGCGCTATCACGTAAAATGGGCGGCCTGATCCCCGAAGGACACAGCGCATGAACCCTGAACTGGACACCCTCGCCACCCGACTCTACGTCACCATCGACGATCTCATCATCGACCACCCCGACTGGGCGCCCGAACGACCAGCGGTCGGGATCGCCCCCAAACTCTCCGACGCCGAACTGATCACTCTGGCCGTCATCCAAGCTCTGCTCGGCTACACCTCCGAAGCCCAGTTCATCCGCTACGCCCAGGCCCACCTCCGCCCCTGGTTCCCGTACCTCCCCGACCGGTCCGGCTACAACAAACGCCTCCGCCACTCCGGCCAACTCATGCAACACGTCATCGCCCACCTCGCCCGGGCGTGCCCCTCCTGGACCGATGATGTGTGGCTGGTCGACTCCACCCCGGTCGAATGCGGACGCAGCCGCGAGACAGCGAAACGATCCGACCTGGCCGGCTGGGCCACCTACGGGTACTGCGCATCACATTCCCGATACTTCTGGGGACTCCGGCTGCATCTGATCACCACACCATCAGGGCTTCCCGTCGCCTACGCCCTCGCCGGCGCCAAAACCGACGAGCGTGACACCGCGCTCGACATGATCGCCTTCGCAGCACTCGACCGCCCCGGCCAGACCCTGATCGCCGACAAGGGCTACCGGCGGGCCAGCTTCGAAACCGAACTCAACACCGCCGGCATCACCCTCATCCGGCCGAACCTGAAAACGGAGAAGACCCGGACCGGACGCCAGTTTCTACGGGCGTTCCGCCAAACCATCGAGTCCGTGAACCAGACCCTCAAAGCACAACTCGATCTCGAACGGCACGGCGGACGAACCAAACCCGGGGTCTGCGCACGCGTGCTCCAACGGATCCTCGCCCTCACCGCCGCCATCTGGCACAACGAACAAACCCAGCAACCCACACTGCGATCACTCACCGCCTACGACCACTGACCCCTTGGAGCTATTCATCTAGGTCGCGGGTTCGATCCCCGCCCGCCCCACGACACACAACTCCGAGGTGGTCACAGGCTGACCGTCGCAGGGACGGTCAAACAGCGGCCAACGGCGGTCGATCGACCCATCACCACAGACGTTCCGAGCGGAGGGCTGCGGCTCGCAGTTCGGTGGCGTCGATGGTGGCAGATGACTCGGCGATGTCGTGGGCCGGCCACGCCGCAAAGAATGTCACCGTTTCTTCGGGTGGCAGAGGCCACCACCAATAGGTCGCGGTGATCCGGCTTCCGCCACCGCTTCCTCCTGTGCACGAGACCACGGGTGGGACGGGAGGCTGGTCAGGTGACTCGATGAAGTCGGTCGGCGGACGGTCCACGTTGCTCCACGACGAGCCGTCGGACATCTGCAATCCGAATCGGATGAGGTCGTCGGTGAACTGATCACCCTCTCGATATCGAGGCCCGTGGACCATCAACGGAATCCCGACGATGCCGCCTTGCCGTACGTAGACATCCGCATTGAACGCGACCCCAGTCGGGAACACTTCAAAGCGATGGACGAGCAACGTGGCGTCGGCGGTTCGAAAGGGAGTGGCGCGCTGCAGCGACAGCCCGGGGAGAATCCCGATGGGCGGTCCGAACCACTCGCGGTCGACGAACTCCTCGCTCTCGGGCTCAGGGAACTCGGAGCCGGGACGGTCAGCGAAGAAGCTCACACCACGGAGAATACGCCCGAGCCTGAACGCAGGGGGTCACATGCCGACCGTCGCAGGGACGCTCGGCGGCTGTCAGCCTTCGCCAGGAGGACGGCACTCACCTACGATGCTGCGGTGGCGGACATGCTGGTGCTCTCGTCGCATCTCCCCGAGGTCGAATTCGCCGCTGGGGAACCAGTCGTGCGTGAAGGTGGGCCGAGCGGCGGTATCTGGGTGCTCGTCTCCGGAGCGCTCCGGGTGCTCAAAGGCGACAGCCAGGTGAACACCATCACGAATCCGGGCGCACTCATCGGCGAGATGTCGGTGCTGCTCGGCACGAGCCACAGTGCAACGGTCGAGGCAACCGAGCCGAGCATCCTGCGCCACGCTGTCGACGGGCGGAGCCTGTTGGCGAGCGATCCCGCCATCACGCACCTCGTTGCGGTCGGGCTGGCGGAGCGTCTGTTCTTCGTCACCACCTACCTCGCCGATTTGACGCACCAATACGCGGACGTGCCGGGTCTGTCGATGGTCTCGGAAGTGCTGAGTCGTCTGGAGCAGCATGCCGGACCCGCGGCCAGTCCCGGCTCGGCGCGCGAACCCGACCCGGAGTACTGAGCAAGCGGGTAACCACGACGTGATCAGAAGACGGTGCGAGGCGGCGTGGCCGTCGATTCGAGGCTGATCTCCTCGGTTCCAAGGAGCGAAACCCAGGTTGCTCGACGTCTGTCGAGGTCGAGTTCGATACGTGTCGGGACGGGACCGATCTGCCGGCCTGGATTGAAGACCCACGTGTCGCCGATGCGGTCGGCCCACCCGCCATCGGGCTTGAACGGCGGATCGTGCACGTGGCCGGTCAGCACCACGTCCGGTCGGTGCTCAGCGATCCAACCGCCGAGCTCCTCGTCGCCGTAGTGCTTCCGGCCGGTCCAACTCGTCGTCGACCCGAGTGGCGGCCAGTGGTACACCCAGACCCACGTCGATGGCCGGCGACCGGCATCACGGGCGAGCTGGGTGGCGACCGTCTCTCGTCCGACCGGTCCATCCCACCACGGGCACACCGTGATCAAGGTGTCGCCGACCACGATCGAGTCTCCATCCGTCGGCACGCCGGCCGCCCTTGCCTTGTCGAGCCACAGCGCCGCCTGCTCGCCATTGGCGTCGGCACCCGTCAGATCGTGGTTGCCCGAGCTCACCGCGACCCGAGCGTTGGCCTGCAGCAATTCGAGGTAACGAAGCACGACGGCGATCTGGGCGTCGAGCGCAACACTCGAGCTGATGTCGAGTTGGTCGCCTGCCATCACCACGAGATCGAAGTCGGGCGCGGCGTCGACGACCCAGTCGAACTGTCGCAGCGAGTAGTGGAGATCGGAGACGAGGAGGATGCGCACGATGCCCGCCGGTGAGGAGTCGAACGGCCGAGTCTAAAGCAGTCCCGCCACCGCGACCTGCTCGACCCCGAAGCACGCGGTCACAGGCTGACCGTCTCCACGACGGTCAACCAGCGTCCACCTCTGGCTACCATCGCATCGTGTCGGGAGGGCGATTCGGCGTGGTGGTCGCCTGGGCGGCGATCGCGTGCTTGATGGCTGGGTGTGATCCGGCTGCTGTGCCCCGTGGCCCGAACCAGATTTCGATGCAACTGACGGTCGGAGAGCATGGTGACGGCAACGTTCGATTGGGGTTCGGTCGTCAACCGGCCGAATCCCAACTGCTCGAGATCGGACAGGAGCTCACGACCTCGGCGTTCGTTGATGCCCCGGTGACCCCGACGATCGATGCGAACGACGGTGGGTATCCCTTCCTCGTGATCAATTCGGCAAATGTCTTCGAACCCGGATCTCATCCTCAGGTGCTGATCGACACAACAGCGCTGTGCCGGGGGCTGCTCGCTCAGGGCTACACACAGATCTCGTTCTCGGTGAAGGAGCCGCAGACACCTCATGCGTGGGCACTGACACCGTCACCGTCCGACGCCGAGAGTTCGATCATCGACAACTGCGACTCCGCGCCACGCGGCACGCTGACCATGTCGCCGCAACCTTGGCGAGGGTGGGCGGTCGTGGCACTCGTCGTGGCGTGCCTAGCCGCGAACCTCGTCGCGCTGAGGTTGCATCGCTCGTCTCGCAACCGGCACGACGAAACTGTCGCGTGGGGTCTGCTGGCATGCGCTTTGTTCGGCGTGGCGATCTTCACCTCACCGAGTGGGCAGGTCGACAACGTGATCGTTCGCTGGCAGGTCTCGGCAGGCGTGTCGCGGGTGCTGACTGTGCTGCCGCTGTTGCTCATTCCCCTCGGACTGTGGGCACTCGCCCAAGTCGGAAGAGAACTCGGAAACGCGTCACAAGGTGATCCCCCGAGCGCGAGCACGCGAATCACCGGGTCGGCGCTTAGCAACACACCGCGCGGCGCGTTGGAGTGCAACTTCCGGAATTGCTGAAGATGCCGAGTTTCGCCAGTGCCAACACTTCTGGTTGCCTTTACCTCCACTGGTACCAGTGTGCCTCGTTCCTCCAGAACAAAGTCGACCTCTTGCCCGTTCACGAGTACCGGTCACGGCTGGCTGCCCGCATCGGTGGGGG
>JANPOJ010000600.1:0-18274 GCA_031427935.1 Ilumatobacteraceae bacterium
CGCACCGCCGAGCAATGCTGCCAGCGGCGTGTACCACTTCACCGTCCACGTCGCGGACCCTGGAGGATTGACGGCGGCCGCCAGCGTCACGTTCAACATCAACAACGTCGCTCCCACCGCAATCGCCGATCAGTACACGACGGATGTGACCGACTCGCTGTACGCCATCCCCGACCCCACGCTGAACGACACCGACACCGAGCCAGGGGTGCTGTCGATCCAGACCGCCTCGGTCGTCGACGGGCCTGCAACGATCCAGTCGATCACCGGCAACGTGATCGTCGTCCTGATCGGGCACGGGGTCAGCACGTTGAACTACACCATCGTCGACCAGGGCGGCCTCACAGCGTCGTCGACGATCACGATCACGTCGAACCGGGCGCCAACGGTCGGCGACGTCATCGACCACACCGGCGGGCAGCCGACGGTGGAGATCCCGTTCCTGCCCACCGAACCTGATGGTTCTGATGTTGATCAGCTCTCTAGCCTCGGGTGCAACAACAATCCAACCGATTTCAATGTCGTGGTCAACACCAACCCCAACCCAGGTAGCGGTACGCCCGTCGACCCCACGCATCCGGTGTGGGCCCTCGACATCACCATCCTCAACAGCAATTTCCTTGATACGGTGTTCCAGTGCACCGTCATGGACATCTTTGGTGCCACGGCGGTCTCCAACGTGACGCTCACCCAGAGCGACTGACCCTCGGCCGCGCCGAGCCCTCCCGAATCGTCCGTGACGAAACGCGCCGCGGGCCCACACAGATCTGGGCGCCAGGCGACAACGTCTCCGCAGGGAATTGGACGAGCGTGGCACCCAGATCCGAAATGGCGCGGGCTCGTATCGTCACAGACGATTCGGCAGGGCTCGACGCGAGCGGGTGGCGTCGGCCGGCCAGGTCGGACTGAGTCGGCGTGGTCAGCGCAGCGGTGACTGGGTGCGGCGGCGCAGCGAGCGCGTGCTGAGCCACCACTTCCATCGCCACCATCGTGACGACGAGTTGCGGATGCTCGACTCGACGAGCCGCAGCTGATCGACCGCATCCTCTGCACGTTTGGGGTCGCACGACGCAGTGGCGAAGGTGACGGCATCGGCGTGACGTTGGAGCCGACCGAGGGGTGGGCCCGCAGCGGGTTGCGTGCGCACACCGGCCTCGACCAGTTCGGCATTGGTGTGACTGCTCTGCAACGTCGCGCCGGCGTCGACGAGGGCATCGGTTGCCAACGTCCATGCGGTGCTGACACGGCGTGCCGGATCCGCTGCCTTCAACCCCTTGCGGCGGCGCACCTTCTTCCACGTGACGATCACGGCGAAGACGACGAGCGGCCACAACAACAATCCGGTGAACACCCCGCCCCGAAGCGCCCAGACGCGGACGGCCGACCACCCGCTGGCCTTCGCCGGGGGCAGCGCCGCCGGAACGGGCTCGTTGGGATCGGCCTGGTCGACCTGTGGCGGATCGAGTGGCTGCGGCGCAGGTGGAGTCTCGGGCTGGCCGGCGGGTGTCGACTGCGGTTCCGCCGGGACCGACTTGGCCGGCACGACGTCGAGCAACACCCATCCGCTATCGACACGCACCTCCGGCCACGACGCAGCATCTTTCGTCGTGATCGTGGCCGACGCCGAGGTGACGTTCTGGAGCTCATACCCCGTGGCGATGCGGGCGTCGACGCCGAGACTTCTGGCCAGCAGCACGAAACCGGTGACGAACTGCTCGCGATTGCCCACCTTGGTGTTGCGCAAGAAACCATCGACCAGTCGCTGCTGCACGCCTCCGGGGGTCTCGCTGTTGAGCGTGTAGCCGTCACGCAGGGTCGACGCCAGCTTGGCGACCTGCTCGGCAACCGTTCCCGTGGGCGCGATCGTCGAGGCGAGCGATTTGAACGAGTTCTCGATGTCGGTGGGCTTGATGGTTCCCACGCTGCCGGCCGTGGCCGGATCGAACTCGGCGAACGGCTCGACCGTGAACACGCTGGTGGCGGGTCGGCTGGCGCCGATCACACTCACCACGCGCCGTAGTGAGTCGGTCTCGACGGGTGCCGTGGTTCGCAGCAATCGCCCCGGGGACGCCCACAGCACCGTATCGACGCGCTTGACGCTGACCTTGACCATCACCTGGTCGGCCCCCGTGGGATCGCCGAGCCGGTTGCCGATCGGTGTCAGCCGCCCGCTGGTCGACCACGAGTCGCCGTTGTAGACGTCGAGCGCCGAGGTGCGCCAATGGAGCAACCGACCGAGCTCCGGTGACGACACGTCGTACAGATCTCGGATCGGATCGGCGCTCTGCTGCGCCAACACCTCGGCCAGTGGATCGAGCAGCAGCAACTGGCTGTTGGCCGACTCTCCGTGGCGGGGGTTGGCGCGATCGGCAACGGCAACGCCAACGCCGAGCGTTGCCACGAGCGCCGCCAGACCGGCGACGACGGCGACCAGCAACCCCGCCCGCACACTGGCCACCCGATCGTCGAGACCGATCCACAACAGCACGAACGAGGCCGCCGCGCCGAGCGCGACCGCCTGCCACTGTGGGCCATCAGGCGCGCCGACGGCGATCATCGAAGCCATCGCCACGACCAGCGGAGCGATCGCCAGGGCCCGCCAACGCACTCGCATGGCCAGGTCGGTGGAAACCGCTGCGGCCACGAAGATCAACGCCGACAGGGCAACGAAGATGGTCGCGAAACGCGGACTCGGCCACGCGGTGGTGACGACTTGGCGAGGGCCGTCGAGCAGGCCCCTGCCGACCGAGGAGGTCGTGCCGTCCGCAGCGTACGCCACCAGCACGGCGGAGCCGGCGAAGGCCACCGCCTGACCCAGGGCTCTGGCGATGAGGTGGAAGCGCGACAGCAGCCATCCGGTGAGGACGGCAAGGACCGCCGGGATCAGCAGGATCGGCTCCAGACGCGTGCCGACCACCCGGGCGCCACTGAGTGCCAAGCCGACTGCGAACACGGCCACGGCCACGGCGCGCACGACGCGACGACCGTTGGTCAGACTGGGAGTGTTCACTAGTTCCATTGTGCCCACCGTTCGGCGAACTGCGCAGCGTCGTTTGCCGCGATCGCCGGGCACACGAGACCGGCAGTCTCGGCGCCGACGCCGACTCTGGCGACACTGATCTGGTCGCCGTGGTTGAAGATGGTCGAGGGTCCCTTCGGCCCGGTGATCACCAGCACCGCGACCCCGCTGAGGCCGCCGGTGAACAGACCGGCGACCGACAACACGTCGGTGCCGCTGCCCTGCTCGAGTGGCGTCAGCAGGTCGAGCATCTCGGACTGGTCGACCAGCGGATACGGGCGGCCGGCGCGCAGGCGCGACGTCGAACGCACGACCACATCAAGGCCCGATCGCAGGGCGAAGGCGGCCACGCTGGCGCCGGCGTCGACGATCTCCTCGAAGTCGTCCGGGCTGGCGACCTCCGTCGAGGTATCGATGACGACCGTGAACTCATGACGGCGGAGGTCGACGAACTCGCGGATCATCAGCGTGGCGGCGCGCGCCGAGGTCGGCCAGTGGATCAACCTCGTGTCGTCGCCGTACTGATACTCCCGCAGCGACTGAAAGCCTGATTGTGGGTCGCCTGACGGCCGGCGCAGCACGGCATCGTTCGTGATCACCCGCACCGCCCCCGATGCGGCGATCAGTGGGTACACACGGGGGTGCACCACGACCATGCCGACCTGCCCGAGTGGGCTGCTCGCCGAGGCCAGCCCGAGTTGATCGGTGCGTTCGAACGACATCGGCCCGATGGGGAAGATGCCTCGGCGACGGGTCGAGAACTGGGCAGCGACCTCATGACGGGTCATCCGTGGCAACGTCGGCACGTCGAAGGACTGGTGGACACCCTGGAACTCGTCGGTCAACCGCGTCGAGCCGAGACGATGGGCGGTCTGGTTGAAGATCTGGTAGCGCACATGCACGGCCTCGCCACGAGCCACGCGGGCCGTGATGAGCCGCCGCCGAGCGGTGTGGCGCGTCGGGCGGTGAGCCATGTACACCGCCAGCGACACAGCGACAACCCCCGCTGCGGCGAGCGCCAGGAGTTCTTCGTACTTCCAGAAGAACCCGAAGAACGCGCAGATCACCGAGCCGATCGTGACGCCGAGCCCGGTGCGTGTCAGCACGTCGTCATCCCTCGCGGTGGCGGGGAACTGCGATGTCGTCGACGATCTCTGCCAGCACCTGCTCGCTGCGCACGCCCCGCAGTTCTGCTTCGGAGCTCAGCGAGATGCGATGACCGAACACCGGCTCGATCAGCGTCTTGATGTCGTCGGGCGTGACGTAACCACGCTGCTCCGACGCCGCGTAGGCCTTGGCGACACGCATCAGCGACAGGGTGCCACGAGTGGAGGCCCCCAAGCGCAGGTCGGGGTGACCGCGGGTGGCGTTGGCCAGACGAACGATGTAGTCGTTGATGCTGTGCACGACCTCGATCTGCTCGATCGCCCCGATGAGCTGCTCGAGTTGGGTTGCGTTGGTCACCGCGGGCACGCCGCGGTCGCGGTTCTCGCGACGGTACGACTCGAGGACCGTGACCTCTGTGACCTGGTCGGCGTAGCCGAGCGACACCTTCATCGCAAACCGGTCGAGCTGCACGTCGGGCAACGGGAACGTGCCGTGGAAGTCGCGCGGGTTCTGTGTGGCGATGACGAAGAACGGTCGGGGAACGAGGTGGGGAACGCCGTCGGCCGTGACCTGGCGCTCCTCCATCACTTCAAGGAGCGCTGACTGGGTCTTCGGGCTGGCTCGGTTGATCTCGTCGCCGATCAACACGTTGGTGAACACCGGGCCCTGACGGAAGGAGAACGACGATGTGCGTTGGTCGAACACCATCACGCCGGTCACGTCGCTCGGCAAGAGGTCGGGTGTGAACTGCACACGCTTCCACGAACCGGCGATCGACCCGGCAATGGCCTTGGCCATCGAGGTCTTGCCGGTGCCCGGGACATCGTCGATCAGCAGATGGCCCTCGGTCAGCAGGCAGCACAACGCCAGCCGAATCGACTCGGCTTTACCGCGCACGATACTTTCGACGTTGTCGATCAAAGCGTGGAATACGCTGGCTACCTGGTCCGCCATGGCCGGTGATGCTATCGCTCATCTATCCTGGGTGCGGGTACTGCCACATTGCGAAGGCCAGAACTTGACGTTGTCTTGAATTTTGAGGTTATCCCGTGGACCTGTCGTACCGATAACGAGATCATGAGGCCCGTGTCCGTCCCCGAGCCCTCCGCCGTCCTACGGTCGCGCCCCACGTCATGGACCTGATCGTCTCGACGCCCCAGGGCGAGGCCGAGATCTCGGTCAACGCCGTCCACGAGTCGGTCACCATCGGCGATCTGTTGAGCCGCGTGCTCAGTTCCGTGCCACCCAACCTCGTCTACATCGACGGGCGACCGACCCCGACCGGCACCCTCATGAGTGCTGCGGGCCTGGTCACCGGGTCCGTGATCGAGACTGCGGCGCCCGCCGAGCGGCTGGGAGACGCCGAGGTCACCCTGGTGCAGGCAGCGGGAGAAGGTGGCGGCAACCGCCGACCGCTCGAACCGGGGCGCTACGCGCTGGGGACGGCGCGTCGGGCCAACGTCGCACCGCTGACCTTCAACCAGGTCCTCGTGCCGCGCTGCGAGGTCGTCGTCGAGCACTCCGGACGCGTCACCGTGGTGGCCAATCAAGGTGATCTCGACGGCCACGTCGCGGCTCACCCGGCGCAGTGGGACCAGCAGCGACTGCGCATCGGCCACCGTGTCTTCCGGCTCGACGGTGCGATCCACGACCGCGCCGGCTCGTTGCAGCAGACCACGCTGGGACAGCTCAACTTCGTCAGAGGAGCGCGTGACGAAGCGGCGGTCGATCCCGAGCCGGCCGGTCGAGCGCGAAACGGCGCCCGCCGGCGTGGCCGACGCAACCACCGGGTCGAGCCGGCCGAACCGCCGACCATCACCTCCACCGATGCGGTCCGGCTGGCGTACGACGCCGAGCTCGAGAACATCCGCCACACGCACCTCGACCTCGCCGAGGTCATCCGACGCGCCACCCAACTGTCCGAACGGCTGTGGGAACGACGCCCGGCCGACGACGACGCGTTCATCTTCAGTGTCGGCCTGGCCGACCAGCGCTGGTCACCCGAGGACGCCGGCAACGCCGATCGTCGTGACCTGGCATTGCTGCCATCGGCACCCGTGCTCGTCGATCTCGTCAACCAGCGTGGCATCGGGTTCGCCAGCACGCCGCCACAAGCCCGAGCCGCGGCACGCGCCCTGGTGATGCAGGCCTGCGTCGCCCACAGCCCCGCAGATCTCGATGTGGTCGTGCTGGCGACACCTGCAGGTGCAGCGCGCTGGGAGTGGATCAAGTGGTTGCCGCACGCCCACGGCTCGCACGGTGTGCAGCTGCTCAGCGACGACGAAGCGATCACCGATTGGGTCAACTCGCAGCGCACGTTGACGACTGTCGTCGCGTCGATCCAAGCGCTCGGGCGACCGATCACGCCGAGCCGCCTGACCCTCGCGGTGATCGACGATCCCGGGCTGTGGCGCGGTCGGGCCGCGATGCTGCGGGGCTTGTTCGCCGAGGCACAACTTCCTGTTCGTTTCGTGGCGATCACCGACCGTGCGGACGATGTGCCGGCAGTCTGCACGACGGTCGTGCGCATCGAGGCCAACGGCGCCGCCGAGGTCGACTACCCGATCAGTGGGCCCACCGTCACCGACGTCGTTCCGTTCGTGCTCGAACACGACGTGGCGGTCGCTGCGGCGCGCAAGCTCAGCCCCATCGAGGACCACACCGCGCAACAGACCACGAAGGCCGTGCTGCCACCCACCGTGTCGCTGGCCTCGTTGATCGACCCTGACGGCCTCGACGCCGACCGCATGGGCGACCGCTGGGTCGCCGGCCATCGCAGTCGCCGGCTGCGCGTTCCCATCGGCACCGGCCAATCCGGCCCGGTCGAGCTCGATCTGGCCGACGATGGTCCGCACGTGTTGATCGTCGGCGCGGCGCGCTCCGGCAAGTCGGATGTCATGCGAACCATCGTCGCATCACTGGTCGCAGACAACGGCCCCTCGGTCGTCAACATCATGTGCGTCGAGCCATCTGACGGCACGACATTCGGTGCGTTCGCCGGCCTCGATCACCTGGTCGGCTCCGTCCATGACTTCGACGAGCACGGTGGCGTGCGGCTCCTGCGCGCACTGCAGTCCGAGGTCACCCGGCGGGCACGAGTGCTGTCGGATCATCATGCCGTCAGCCTCGCCGACTACTACTCCGAGCAACCGCCCGTCGCCGACCGCGAGCTCTCGCAGTGGCGGAACGCGGATCGGGCGGCGACCGATGACGACATCGGCGACGCGCCCCTCGACAGCGACGCGCCCTTGGCTCCCCGTCTGGTCATCGCCGAGGACGGGCCGCCATCGATCCCCCGCCTCGTCATCGCCGTCGACGATGCCGACAGCGTGATGATGCGCCACGCAGCGTTCCTCCCGCAGCTGATCGATCTGGCCGACCGCTCGCGGCATCTCGGAATCCACTTGATCGTGGCGGCCGAACAGCTGTCACGATCCATCGAGCACACCTTGAAGTCGTTCGCCAACATCCGGATCGGCTTGCGGATGAACGACCCCGCTGAGGCGATGGCGCTGATGGGGAGTCGCGAGCCCGTGCAGATCTCTCTGCACACCCCAGGGCGTGGGGCGATCCGGATCGGCGACGCGGCGGCGCACCCGGTGCAGTTCGCCTCCGCTGCGGCGGCGACGGGTGACCTGATGGAGATCACTCCGTTCATACTTGCCCGCGACCTGAACTCCGCCGAGCGCAAGATCAGCGTGCGGCCCGCCGCGGCCACGACCGAGGCTACTCGAGAGGGCGGGCTGCGGCATCTCCTCACCGTGGTCGGCGATGCATCGCGGCGCGTGGTCGTTGGTCGGCGTCAGATCCTGCGCCCCGATCTGCCCAGCGACTTGCCATACGAGCAGATCTCCTCGCCGCGGGCCAGCTCGTCGGATGCCGACGGTGCAGCGTTTGCGCTCAGCGACCTTCCCGACGATCACACTCAGAACGCGCGCCGCTGGAATCCGGCGCACGACGGGAACCTGATGATCATCGGTGGCACTCCGGCCGGACGCTCGAGTGCTCTCGCCACGTTGTGCGTGGCGGCCACGGATCGCATGGCGCCCGATCGGCTGCACTGCTATGTGATCGACTGTGCACCAGGGCAGTCCATCGACAAGTTGGGCCCCCTCGAATTGCTCCCCGCATGCGGTGCCGTTGCGTCGGCGGACGATCCCGATCGCATCCTGCGGGTGCTCGTGCGAGTTGCTGACGAGCTCGAAGATCGGGCGACGCGCGACCACACATCGTCGGAGGCGCATATCGTCCTCGTCGTGAACGATGTCGGCTCACTGCTTCGCACCCTCGAACTCGGTGGTGAGTTCGAACAGGGTCGCGACATGCTCGAGCGCATCGTCAGCAACGGCCCCCTCCACAGCATCACCACGTTGATGAGCTCGGCCAGCGAGAGCGCAGCGCCGGCACGGATGCTCGGCCAGTTCCAGCAACGCATCATCTTGCACCTCGACGATCGCAGCGCGTACCGCACGCTGGGCATCGACCCCGGCCGGATCCCCGTCCAAGCGCCAGGACGTGCCATTACGCTGCCCGACCTCGTGGAGATCCAGATCGGATCGATCGCCGACCTGACCGCGGCGGTCGACCAGCGCCTCGATCGCCCGATCACCGAACACGGCCCGGCGGGCGTTCCCCACACGCCGGATTCGGTGACGTTGGCACAAGTCGCCGCGGCCGCTGAACACCACGAGGGAGGCTGGCGCCTGCCGGTGGGAGTCGACACACGCTCGCTGCAACCGGCGCTGCTGCAGCTGCAGGCGCCGGGCGCGGCACTGGTGCTCGGTGACGCGGGCACCGGCAAGTCGACGGTGCTGACGAACCTCGCTCGCTGCGCGTTGGGCGTCGGCGCCGGCGTCGACATTCACGCGATTGCGTCGACCTGGAGCCCGTTGCTGCTGCTGCCCCGGCTGACCAGTGCCACCACGCTGGCCGGCATCGACAAGTGGGCAGCCGAGTTCTTCGCCACGACCGAGCGCGATCGGCTGGTGCTCGTCGACGACGCCGATCGTCTCGAGGGCGAGGTCTTCGAACGGCTTGCCGCAATGCAGGATCCCCGCCTCGTGGTCGTCGCCGCCGGCCGCACCCGCGACCTCGAGATCCCCACCCACTGGACCGCACCGTTGCGGCGCTCGCGAGCCGCCGTGATCCTGCGGCCGCTGGCCGGAGACGGTGCCATGTTCGGCCTGCACCTCCGCGTCACGTCGTCGCACCATGGCATGGGTCGCGGCTTGTTGATCGATGACGATCGGACGACACCGGTGCTGCTCGCCGGACCCGTCGACGACGCCGAGGAAACGAGCGAGGCTGTGTCATGATGCGACGCGGCGACGGCATCGGCATCGAGGTCCTGCCCGACGCGTTGCGCGGCGTGCGGCTGCAACAGGATGCACCGGGCCGCGTCGCCAAGGTGGCCGGGGTCGCGTGCGACACGACGAACGACCTCTTGCTGCTCGATGGCCTGACCCGTCTGCGCAGCCTGCTCGACGAGGCCGGCCAGCCGACCCGGGTGTGCATGTGGCGCCACGACTCGTACATCCAGTCGCTCGACATCACCGGGTGGAGCACCACCGAGCTGAACCTGCACCGATCGAAGCTCACCGACGTGTCGGCGACGATCGAGATGGCATCGAGTGCCCGCCGGCTTCTGGCGCACCTGCAGACCGACATGATCCGCCATCGCCGTGTCGAGCGCTTCGTTCGCCAGGCAGGGTTCGACCTCGAGTCGATCGAACCAACACCCATCGCCATCGCCCGCCTCGTGCCCGCCTACACCATGCGCCTCATCAGCAGCCGCGGCGACGACCAGTCATGGATCGCCGTCGTGCACGATCACCTCGTGCTGGCGGCCGCACCCGTCATCGACGACCGATACGACACACGACGCAGTGAACTGCTGGCGACCAGTTGGTCGTCGTCGATCGAGGACCTGCGCGAGCGACTGCTCAATCCCGGGCAACTCGCGGCGACGCTCAACCAACCGGCCGGCATCGCCGTGTCGCTCGGGTTGAGCCTGGTCGGCGATGCGTACCCGGAGTTCCCCGACACCCACCCCGCGTGGGGACCACGACTCGCCGGCGCCTTGGGCTCAGCCGTTGCCGCGGCCGGGCTGGCCGGCCGGGTGCATCAGGTTCAGCCCCTCGTCGCGCCGCACGCATTCAGCGACGACGGCGGCGTGTGGGTGATCGAACGGGTCGGCGATGTGGCGCCTGCCGCGCAGCTTCCGGCACCGCGCAAGCGTTGGCGACGACCCGCCGAGGGCTCGCTGCTCTGACAGCCGCCGCCTGTCAGGCGGTGCTGACCGCTTCGGCGACGATCTCGTGAACCAGGTCACCGGTCAACTCGTCGTGCTCGCACAGCGCGTCGGCCACTGCCAGCAACGCGGTGCGGTGCTCGAGCAACATGCACGCCGAACGATCGGCCGCCTTGTTCATGATGTCGTCGGCCTGCACCCGCGAGCGCTCGTCGGCAAAGACCTTGGCAGCCATGTTTCCGGCCATGTGATTCTCGGCTGCTTCGAGGCTGAGCAAGCTGTCGCCGGCGCCGACCAGACCGATCAACTGCGCAGCAATGTTGGTGGCCGCAGCCAGGTCGGAGGCGATGCCGGTCGACGCCTCGCCGTACTCCTGTATCTCGGCGGCCCTGCCGGCCAGCGCGACGACGATCAGATCGCGAAGCTCGGATGGCGTGCGCAGATGCCGTTCCTCACCATCGTCGTGGGCGACGAGGCCGAGTGAGGCCGAGCGCCGAAGGATCGAAGCGACGCGCACATCGCGACCCACCAGGACGGCGATCACCGCGTGCCCCGCTTCGTGGATCGCGATCCGGCGACGCTCGTCGGGCTGGTAGCCGACATCTTGGGCCAGGCCGACTTCGACGATCATCTGCGCTTCGACGAGGTCCGCGATGGACAGCGACTTGCGACCGCCGCGCAGGGAGATGATCAGCGCCTCGTCGAGCAACCGCTCGATTCGGACCGGGCTGTAGCCTGCGGTGCGATCGGCGATCATCACGGCGTTGACCGACGGATCGTGGGACTTCTTGGCCAGGTAGTAGTTGGCGATCGCGATGCGGTCGGTGCGCGGCGGCAGATCGAAGTGGATCGTGCGGTCGAAACGGCCGGGCCGCATCAGCGCCGGGTCGAGCCCGTCGGCGCGGTTGGTGGCGGCGAAGACCAAGACGTTGGCCGGCTTGATCTTCGGGCGTGAGAGGGCGCGTGCCGGGGGCAGCAGCAGGTTGATGCGGTCGATGATCTTGCTCATCAACTTGTCCCAGCCGGTGGGCAGGTCGAAGCTCTGCATCTGCACCAGCAACTCGTTGACGATGCCGGCCGCGCCTTCGCGCATACCGCCGTGGCCCATGCCCGAGCGGGCCATGCCGATGGCATCGAACTCTTCGATGAACCCAATGGCGCCGCCCTCGGCACGAGCCGCTTGGCGAAGTGCCTTGAAGAACTGGCGGATCTTGCGGTTCGTCATCCCGTAGAAGTGGGATTGGAACTCGCTGGCCGACACGAACAGGAACGGAACCTCGGCCTCGGCGGCGATGGCCTTGGCGAGGTAGGTCTTGCCGGTGCCGGGGGCGCCTTCGAACAACACGCCACGACGCGGCGAGCCGCCCATCTCCTCGGCGAAGGTCTCGTGGTTGAGGAACAGGTTGAGCGTGTCGATGGCCTCGCGTCGTGTCGCATCGGCTCCGACGACATCGGCGAGGCGGATGTCGGAATCAGAGGGGCGCAACATCGTGTGCGGCGACTTCCCCGACGCCATCATCGGAATCATCATCATCCCGGTGATGAGGATCAGCATCACACCGAGGATCGCCAGTTCCGGGCTGTCGCGAATGATCGATGGCACACCGAGGTGGACGGGGTCGCCACTGAACTGGCGGTACCAGAACCAGGCCAGCGGCACGCTGCAGAACACCACGATGCGGAACAGGCGCTGCTGGCGCTTTCGCTCGCGATTGACACTGGCGTTGATCTGTCGGCCGCGCAAGATGGCCCCGTACTGCATCTGTGTGATGTCCATCTAACCGACCCCCGTAGTGTCGTCAATCGCCGATGCGGTGACAGTACAGGATTGACACAGAGTGTGCAAACGTTTCACTCTGAGTGGTGAGGTGATGGACCAGCCGCGGGACCGATTGACGACTTCTTGACGTTCACGACGTCGTGATATGACAATCTAGCTGGGATTATTCGTCCTCCGACGGTGGTCGTCTGGCCTGCTTGCGCTGGGCAACGTGCCGCTTACTCGCCAAACGCTTCCGCACCGCCGAAGCCGACGGACGGGTCGCCCGGCGAGGCGGCGGTGGCGGTTTTGCTGCTTCGTCGAGGCGCTCCAAGGCCGCAGCCCATGCAGTCGCCCGATTGCGGAACTGCGACCGCGAACCCGCCGACGATGCCGTG
This sequence comes from Ilumatobacteraceae bacterium, assembly GCA_031427935.1. Lineage (GTDB taxonomy): Bacteria > Actinomycetota > Acidimicrobiia > Acidimicrobiales > Ilumatobacteraceae > JAENVT01. The sequence goes on from JANPOJ010000600.1 coordinate 12,534, forward strand.
ATCGTCGGGCCCACCGCGGCCAGCACCCGGTCGCGGATCGTGGCGCTGAGGCCGGCCTCGTCGACCTCGATGGTGACGGTGACCGCCGTGTCGGACGTGTTGGCGTGTTGACCACCAGGCCCGCCGGAACGCGTTGCAACCCATGACACCGCATCCGCTGCGACACGCAGGCCACGCGGGGTTCGGTACACGCCATCGACCGGTTCCACGGGTCCAGTGTGGCAGCCGCGGTCTGGCGGCGAACCGTCATCGGGATTAGCGTCCGGACGGTGAACCCCTGGGAACAGCTGCTCGAGGGAATTGACCTTCCCTTCCATCCCGACCTCTCCGTACCGTCGCTCACCGAGGTCGTCCTGCCGATCCCGCATCCCGAGGCGATCGCCGATGTCGAGGCAACCGCCCACCAGCAGGTCGTCGAGCGGTTGGCCGGATCCGTCACCGATGGCATGACCATCGCCGTGGGCGCCGGCAGTCGCGGCCTGGTCGAACGAGTCGCGGTGCTGCGGGGCGCGATCAGCGGCCTGCGCGCCCTCGGTGCGGCACCGTTCGTCGTGCCGGCAATGGGCAGCCACGGCGGCGCCACGGCCGAGGGCCAACGATCGATGCTGGAGACCCTGGGGATGACCGAGGAGGCAATCGATTGCGAGATCCGAGCGACGATGGAGACCGTCGAGGTCGCCCGCACGCACGACGGCATGCCCTTGTACCTCGATCGCAACGCGGCCGGCGCCGACCGGATCATGCCAGTCAATCGCATCAAGCCACACACCTGCTTCAAGGGCCCGATCGAGAGCGGGCTGACCAAGATGGCTGTCGTTGGTTTCGGCAAGCAGCCCGGTGCCGCGCAGATCCACGCGTGCGGGCCGATCGAGATGCGCAACCGGTTGCTCAATGGGATCGCCGCGTTGAAGGGCACCGGTCGGCTGCTCGGCGGGGTCGGGACCCTCGAGTCGGCAGATGGTCACGTGGTCAGCGTGCGAGCGCTGACGGCCGATGAGGTCGGCACCGACACCGAGATCAACCTGACCGACGAGGCCCGCGATCTCGTGCCGCCGCTGCCGTTCCCCGTGATCGACGTGCTGATCATCGAGCAGGGCGGCAAAGACATCAGCGGCACCACCATCGACCCCAACGTCACCGGACGCTTCTGGGTCCAGGGCCTGGCGGACTCCGAGTCGCCGCGGGTCAGCACCATCGTGCTGCTCGGCATCACCGAGGCATCGGGCGGCAACGTGTTGGGCATCGGGTTCGCCGACTTCATCCCGGCGTCGGTCGCCGCGGGCATCAACTGGCAAAAGACCTATGTCAACTGTTTCACGGCCGGCCCATCGGGTGTGCGGCGCAGTCGCATGCCGATGGTGCTGCCGACCGAGACCGATTGCATCAAGGCCGCACTCAGCATGTGCGGCAAGGCCGTCGACGAGCCGAAGAGCGTCGTGCGGATCCGCAGCACGTTGCACCTCACGCGGTGTTGGGTCAGCGAACCGCTGCTGGCCCAACTCCCCACCGGCGCCCAGATCATCGCCTGACCCGCGCCGCGCCCTCGGTCCATCGGGCGCGATGTGAGTACCCGGAGTACCGATATCGCGCCCGACCAGGGTCTACGGGCGCGATGTGAGTACGGGGACTACCGAAATCGCGCCCGACCAGGGTTGGTGCGCGGGTCAGGTGCGGGCGGACTCGGCGGCGTCGAGTTCGGCGCGGGTCAGCAGCGAGGTCATGGTGAGGCCCTCTGCGGCGAGCGCCGAACCGTGGTCGGGGCTGCGATCGATCACGCACACGACGTGGTCGACCAGCGCGCCGAGCTCGCGCAACTGGCGAGTCGAGATCACGACCTGCCCACCGGTGGTGATCACGTCCTCGATCACCGTCACCCGCTTCCCGGCGATCACCGCGCCCTCGGCGAGCTGCGCCGTGCCATACGTCTTGGCCTCCTTGCGCACGAACGCGGCGGGGATGCCGGTGCGCAGCGACAGGGCCGTCGCGATGGGCACCCCGCCCAGCTCCAACCCGGCCAGCACCTCCGTGCCGGCTGGGATCAGCGGCTCGAGCGCTGCAGCAATGTCGGCCAGCAGCACGGGGTCGGCCTCGAAGCGGTACTTGTCGAAGTACTCGGTGGCGATCTGGCCGGAACGCAACGTGAAGGTGCCGGTGAGGCGGGCGATCGTGTTGACCCGCGCGGCAAGGGACTCAAGAGACATGATCGCCAGTCTGTTCGCCGAGGTGGCCGCGCATCAACACTTCCTGGGCGACAGTGGCCACATGCACCCCATCGGCGGCGAACACGTGCCCGATCGCCAGGCCGCGGCCACCCACGAAGTTGAGGCAGGTGAAGTCGTGCAGGTGCCACTGGTCGGCGCGCAGCGGCCGATGGAACCACACGGTGTGATCGAGGCTGGCGGTGAACCGGTCGTGGTCGGCGATCTGCGTCGCGGCACGGGTCGCGTCGGTGGGCAGATCGTCGCTGAGGTACGCCAACCAGCAGCGGTGCAGCAACTGGTTGTCGCCGAGCGACTCGTTGACCTTCATCCAGGCCAGCGTGCGGCCGGCACCGAGGCGGGCAACGGTCGGCACCCAGGTGCGCGGCACGAAGCGCCGGTCGGCCGACGCGGTGAACGGCTCCGAGACCAGCGAATCGGGCCCAGGGATCCCGGCGTCCATCTGCACCGTCTGCAGGTCGATCGACGGCTCGGGACGTTGGAACGATGCCTCGAGGTTGAGGATCGCGCCGACCGCCTGGCGGGCGATCACCCGTCGCGTCGAAAAACTGCGACCATTGCGAATCCGGTCGACTTCGAACCGAATCGGCTCGGTGTGATCTCCACGGCGAATGAAATATGAGCGCAGCGAATGCACCTCGAGATCTGTGTCGACCGTGGTGGCCGCGGCACGCAAGGCCTGCGCGACGATCTGACCGCCATACAATCCGCCCCACGGATACCGGGGACCAATTCCTACGAACGTGTCGGGCCCGTGTGCCTCGAGATCGAACAGTCGGCCGGCATCCATCGCCGAGAGCGTAACTATTGAGTTTCGGAATGATGAAACTATGCTGTGCGTCATGGCAAAGCGAGGGCCCAAAGGGCCGATGACGGATGAACACAAAGCAGCACTGGCAATGGGGCGCAACGAGGGCAACGCCGTGCGCAACTATCTCGAAGCGCTGCGCAACAACAAGCCCAAGCGCGGACGTCGACGCACCCGTGAATCGATCGCTGCCCGATTGGCCGCCATCGACACCGAGCTCGATGCTGCAGACCCGATGAACGAGCTTCGGATGCGCCAAGAACGCCGCGACCTGCAGGCGGAACTGTCGTCGATCGGCGAGAAGGTCGACATCAGCGCGTTGGAACAGGGATTCATCGCCGTGGGCAAGTCATACAGCGCCCGCCAGGGCATCTCGTATGCCACATGGCGCGAGATCGGTGTCGACGCTGCGGTGTTGAAGCGCGCCGGGATCGCCCGATCCGACTGACGAACCCGCCGCGCCAGTTCCTGGTGCGCTGTTCTTCGCCCCAACTAATCGAGGGCGTCGACCGAGGTGAACACTGCACCGCTGTGGTGCAATGAACGCTGCAAATCGAACGCTTCGTCGAGGAGCGTCGCCGGCACCGTGACACGAGGATCGGCGTCCAACAGACCACGAAACGAATGCCGTTCGCTCCATGCCCTAGCAGCATTTTCCTGCACGATGCGGTATGCCTCGTCGCGCTCCAATCCGCCTTGCACCAACGCCAACAACACCGGTTGGCTGAACACCAGACCGAAGCTGGCGTCGAGATTGGTGCGCATGCGATCAGGAAAGACCTGCAAACCGGCGAGCAATCGTTGCATCCGCCGCAGCACGTAATATGCCATCAACGAACTGTCCGGCAGCACGATTCGCTCCACGGAACTGTGTGAGATATCGCGCTCGTGCCACAGGGCCACGTCTTGCATTCCGGCCTGCAGGTTGCCGCGCAGCACCCGTGACAATCCCGTGATCGTCTCGGCGCTGATCGGGTTGCGCTTGTGCGGCATGGCGCTGGAGCCCTTCTGGCCGGCCTTGAAGCCTTCCTGCACCTCACCCACCTCCGTGCGCTGCAGGTGTCGCAACTCGACCGCGATCATCTCCATCGTCGAGCCGACCGACGCGCACGCCCACAGGTACTCGGCATGCCGGTCGCGGGCGATCACCTGCGTCGCCGGCACGGGCGCCAGGCCCAGGCGATGTCCGACGAACGACTCGATGGACGGATCGATGTTGGAGTACGTCCCGACGGCGCCACTGAGCTTGCAGACGGCGATCGACTGGCGCGCACCGCGCAGCCGCGCCCGGTCGCGGTCGATCTGCAACGCCCACAGCGCGACCTTGGCGCCGAAGGTCGTCGGCTCGGCATGGATGCCGTGCGTGCGTCCGATCATCACCGTGTCGCGGTGAGCTCTGGCGAGTTCGACCACCGTCGCCAGCAGCGCGGTCGAGGCCTCGATCAACAGGTCGGCGGCATCACGCAAGGCCCAGCACGACGCAGTGTCGACGACGTCACTGGACGTCAATCCGTAGTGGATCCATGCCCCGGCGGGCTGGCCGATCGCTGCTTGCACGACGTCGACGAACGCCGCCACGTCGTGATCGGTGATCGCCTCGCGGTCGCTGACCGCTTGGACGAACGCAGCGTCGGTGACCGGTGCGTTCACCCGGCACGTCGCAGCATCCCCGGCGGGCACGACACCGAGTGCCGCCTGTGCCTCGGTGGCCAGGAGCTCGATCTCGAGATAGCGACCGAATCGTGTGGTGTCGGAGAACACCGCTGCCATCTCCGGCAGCGAATACCGATCGATCACTGCCACTCCAGTACGGCGTCACGCGCCGGGCCGGTTCCCACGATCCGCACGGGCACACCGACCTCGGCCTCGACCAGGGCGACGAACTCCGCCGCCTTCGGGGGGAGGTCGGCACGATTGCGCACCGCCGAGATGTCGCACAGCCAGCCGTCGAGCACGGCGTAGATCGGTCGGCCGTCGCTGTCGTACTCGGTGCACACCTTGATCTCGTCGAACGTGTCGAGCACGTCGAGCTTGGTCAGGGCCACCTCGGTGAGCGAGTTGATCCGCACCGCTTTTCGTATCATCACGCAATCGAGCCAGCCGGTGCGGCGGCGACGCCCGGTGACGGTGCCGAACTCGTGCCCGATGTCGACGAGCTTGTCGCCGGTCTCGTCGAGCAGTTCGGTGGGGAACGGACCGCTACCCACACGGGTGGTGTAGGCCTTGGTGATCCCGACGATGCGCGTCAGGTAGCGCGGGCCGATGCCAGTGCCCACACACGCGCCACCGGCGGTCGGGTTCGACGAGGTGACGAACGGGTACGTGCCGTGATCGAGGTCGAGGAAGGTCGCCTGCGCGCCTTCGAGCAACAGGTGATCGTCGCGATCGAGCGCGTCGTGCAGCAGTTGCACGGTGTCGATCACGTACGGCGCCAGCCGTCGGCCCAACGTGGAGAAGCGGTCGACGAGCTCGTCGACATCGAGGGGCTCGCCGCCCAGCGCAACGATCTCGGCGTTGTGGCTGACGGCGTGTTGCTTCACCGATGCAGCGAACCCGACCGGGTCGAGCACCTCGCCGGCACGCACCCCTTCGCGTCGCGCCTTGTCGGCGTAGGCAGGCCCGATGCCCTTCAGCGTCGTGCCGATGCGAGCGTCGCCGCGACCGGCTTCGTACAACGCATCGAGCGCTTGGTGCCATGGGAAGATCAGGTGTGC
>JANPOJ010000601.1:0-3078 GCA_031427935.1 Ilumatobacteraceae bacterium
ACTACGTAGCGCGCGCCGGCGTGCCCACCACTCGCACCGTGCACCCCCTCGGGCTGGCGACGAAGGCGGGGTCCTGGTACCTCGTCGCCGAGACCGAGGCGGGGAGGCGCACGTTCCGCGTCGACCGCATTCAGTCCGTCACCCAGACTGACGACGACGTGGTGCGACCCGATGGGTTCGAGCTTGCCGATGCGTGGCAGATGATCACCACGGAGGTCGAACAGGTGCGCTTGCCGGTCGTCGTACGAGCGCTGGTCGAGCCGCAGTCGCTGTCGTGGGTCCGCTACTCGCTGGGCACGCGGCTCCGCATCGGGATGGCCGTCGCCGACGGTCGGGTCGCGGTCGAGATCCGCAGCCACAACGAACACTCGGTGGCCAGCGAGCTTGCCGGGTTCGGTCGTTTCATCGAGGTGCTGGAACCGCACAGCGTGCGCTCGCGCCTCGCAGTCATCGCGGCCGAGCTCAGCGCTCTCTATGCCGGTACGGCCGCTTCGGCGAACTCGGCCATCGACGTGAACCGCCACGTGGGCGACACGTCGCCCGATGGCGTGGCGGTTGCTCCGGCTCCACCCTTGTCGTGACGGCGGTGGATCCACACCGAGGGCAGCCCCAGCGAAGCGGCCGGCTCGTGGTCGTGGAAGAGGCTTTCGGCGACGTGCACGAGTTGATCGCGGGCAACCCCGAGGCGGGCGATCTCGGCGAACAACCGGTCGAAGTGCCCCATCCGCGGCTTGTACGAACCGACGTCTTCCGCTGTCACGATCGCGTCGAACGTGACGCCAAGCCAAGGGTTGCTGGCGGCGAACGATGCCCGGTCGATGTTGCTGAGGATGATCAACTTGAACTTGGTCGCTAGGCGGGCGAGCGCGGCGGCCGTGTCGGCGAATGCCGGCCAGTCCTTCACCGAGCCACCGTACGTTGCGGCATCGGCGTCGGTCACCGGCACGCCGAGATCGACACCGACGCGGCGCAACGTCTCGCCGAGAATGACGGGGTACAGCGCCCCGGGCATGTCGTCTTGCACGTGGGTTTCGTGCCGACCGTGTGCCGCGATCAGCGCCTGGTCCTCGAGGGCCAGGCCGTTGCGCGTCGCCCAAGGTCGCAGGGCGTTGGCGATCCCCGTCTCCCAGTCGATCAGGGTTCCATAGCAGTCGAAGCTCATCGCCTCGAAGCGGTCGAAGTCGCTCATCTCTTGCCCTTTCCATGCACGTTGTAGGCCTTGCGTCGCGCTTGTTCCGATCGTTGCCGCACCCAACATCCCTCGACGTGGTCGTTGACCAGTCCCATCGCCTGCATGAACGCGTAGACCGTGGTGGGACCGACGAATGACCAGCCGCGCTTCTTCAGATCTTTGGAGATCGCCGTCGAGGTGGGGGTCGACGCGTGGAACTCGGTCGGCGGGCCGTCGAACGTTGCGTGCGGCCACATGTACTTGGCGATCGAGCCGAACTCGTCGATCAGTTCCAGCGCGCGCGACGCGTTGTTGATGGTCGAGCGGATCTTGCCCTGATGACGCACGATGCCGGCGTCGCCGAGCAAACGGTCGACGTCGTGCTCGTCGAAGTCGACGACCAGGCAGGGGTCGAAACCGGCGAATGCAGTGCGGAAGTTCTCGCGCTTGCGCAAGATGGTCAGCCACGACAGACCGGATTGGAACCCTTCGAGGCACAGCTTCTCGAACAGGCGGTGATCATCGGCGACGCCGAAGCCCCACTCGGTGTCGTGATAGGCGATGTAGTCGGGCGTCGACGCTCCCCAACTGCATCGCTCACGGTTGTCGTCACCTCTGACCACGTTCATCACGGCCGACATCGTGGCAGCCTTCGCAGGCCGGAGTCGACACCTACGATGCGACTCATGACACTGCTGCCGTCGTACCGCGACCTCCCAAAGGTCAATGATCTGGCCGCGAGCTGGGGGTTGTTGGGATCGGGAGGGCCCGACTACTTCGGGTGCCTGAACCTGATGACGCCGGAGAAGTTGGTCGCAGCCGCGCAACGCGTGACCCGTGGCGCGGCGTTCGCGCTAAACTGGTCGGCCGATCTGCCCGACCCGGCGATGTTCGGCAGGCTGAAGCACACCCACGAGGTGCTCGATCGTGCGACCGGGCACGACGACGTGTTGCATCGGTGGAACACGCAATCGTCGTCGCAATGGGACGGGTTCCGCCACGTGAAGAACGTGCCGAACGGTCTCTACGATGGCATTCCCGATATCGCCCTTCTGGTCGTGCGCGGCCTGCCCGCATGGTTGTACCGCGGTCAACTGGAGTCGCGACGCGATGTTGTCGTGGCCGGACTGCTGCCGGCGACATCGCTGCCCTTCATCGTCACCCTGACGATGATCGGCGTCGAGGTCGGGGCCCTCACCGCCGCTGTCGCCGCAGCGTTCGTCGGCGCCGGATTGCTGTCGGCCGTGATCTTCCCGGTGGTCGCCCTGACGTTGGCCGGGCGTAACGAAGTCGAGCTCTCCAACACAGCAGTCGCATGACCACGTTGCTTCCCATCGCCGACCTCGACACGTTCGTGTCGACCAGAGACTCGCTGCACCGAGTTGCCGAACATGTCGTCGCCAAGGCGCGGTACATCGACGATCGCGAGATCAGGTTGACCGCGTACCCCGGCGGCTTTGCCACGCCGCTGCTCGCGGGCGACGCGCGAGTGCGCGTCGACGGCGACGAGCTGGTCGTTGATGACCCCGAAGGTTCCCGTCGCACGGCGTTGACGACGATCGACGCGGCCGCCGCCTTCGTCGGTATCGAGCCCGGTTTCCCCACCGAGCTGTACGAGCCGGCGACGACGTTCGTCCCCGACCAGCAGTTGCATCTCGACCGCGGCGCAGCCGAGGCGTTGGCGGCGTGGTACGGCTTCACTGCCGGTGCACTCGATCAGTTCGCCACTGAGATCCCCGAGGCCAATCCTTCCACCCGCATCCTCTGGCCCGAGCACTTCGACCAGGCCTTCTACACCGAAGACGCGGACGAAGCCCGACGCGCCAATTACGGCGCATCACCCGGCGATGAGGGCCACCCTGAGCCGTACCTGTACGTCGGCCCGTGGGGCTCGACTGCAGCCAACG
>JANPOJ010000602.1:0-9829 GCA_031427935.1 Ilumatobacteraceae bacterium
GGCGCTTCGCGGCCCCGGTGCACGGCTCGGCATTCTGCAACGAACCCGACAGTGATCCGACCAACCCCGCAGCCCGAGACCTGCTGCACGCGGCCGTTCGATCTCCGCTGACGCGGCGCGAGCCGAAGGTGCTCGACACCATTGCGGAGATCGATCTGGTCGTCGCCAGGGCGCTGGCGGCCCAACCTGGGTGGGCTGGTGCCGACGCCGCATCGCGCCGGCAGACCCTTGCAGCGGTCGTTGGGGTGCTGCGTCGTGAACGCTTCGACACCATCCAGGTGATGGCCGACGAAGCGGTCAAAGTCGCCCACGAGGGTGATCCCGAAGTCAGCGAAGCGATCGACTTCGCCAAGTACTACGCGACGGTCGGCGTCGAAGTGCTCGAGCAGCAGCGGGCCCAAGGCGCGGCCCTTGCCCCGCGAGGCGTCGTGGTGGTGGCGTCGCCGTGGAACTTCCCCTACGCCATCCCCGCTGGTGGCGTGCTGGCCGCGCTCGCCGCAGGCAACTCGGTGATCCTCAAGCCGCCTCCCGAGGCGCGGCGCACCGCGCAGCACCTCGTCGAGCAACTGCACCGCGGTGGCGTTCCCGAAGACGTGGTTCAGTTCGCGGCGTGCCCCGACGACGAGGTCGGTCGTCGTCTGATCAGTCATCCCGACGTCGGCTCGGTGATCCTGACGGGGGCATACGAGACCGCTCAACTGTTCCGATCGTGGAAGCCGTCGATGCACCTGTTGGCCGAGACCAGCGGCAAGAACGCCATCGTCATCACCCAAGCCGCCGATCTCGACATGGCGATACGCGACCTGGTGCGATCGGCGTTCGGCCACGCCGGGCAGAAGTGTTCTGCGGCGAGCCTGGCGATCGTCGAAGCAGCGCTGTACGACGACGAGGCGTTCATGGAACGTCTGGCCGACGCCACCCGAAGCCTCGTGGTCGGCCCGCCGAGTGATCCTGGGAGTGTGGTCGGGCCGGTCATCGCAGCGCCGACGACCAAGCTGCACCGTGGCCTGACGCAACTCGAGCGCGGCGAGCGCTGGTTGGTCGAGCCCGGCGATCTCGGTGACAACATGTGGTCTCCCGGGGTGCGTGTCGGCGTGAGACCCGGGTCGTGGTTCCACCTGACCGAGTGCTTCGGGCCCGTGCTCGGTGTGATGCGTGCCGACGATCTCGATCACGCGATCGAACTGCAGAACGCGACCCCGTATGGCTTGACCGGTGGGATCCACTCGCTCGACGAGGCCGAGATCGAGCACTGGCTCGACGGTGTTCGCGTCGGCAACGCCTACGTCAACCGTGGCATCACCGGGGCCATCGTGCAGCGGCAGCCGTTCGGTGGTTGGAAGCGATCGTCGGTCGGCTGCGGCCCGAAGGCCGGTGGGCCCGACTACGTCGCCGAGATGGTCACGGCGCCACCCGCCGAGATCGACCTCGTAGCGGCTGAGCGCTCGTATCGCGACGCCTGGACACACTGGTTCAGCAGCAGCCACGATCCGACCGGCCTGACCAGTGAGCGCAACGAGTTGCGCTATCGCCACCTCGATGGCGTGGTGCTGCGGTACGGGGCAGATACGCCGAGCGGGGCCGTCGCGGCCGCACGTCTGGCCGCCGGGATCTGTGGAATCCGAGCCACGTTCTCCGATGCCACCACGGAGTCCGATGATGCACTGATCGCCCGGCTCGACGGGTTGGATGTCGAGCGGGTGCGTCTGCTGACCGAAGCGACAGATCGGCTGCGTACGTGCTGCGACGCGTTGGGAATCGAGATCGATCGTGAGCCGGTGTCGGTCAGTGGTCGTCGGGAGCTTCGTCGTTGGCTACGCGAGCAGGCGATCAGCCGGACAACACACCGTCACGGCCGCGTCGCGCCGTGAGCCACGGCTGTTCGGCCTCGGCCATCGGCGTGCTCGGCGGGCCTTGCACGAACGGCCACAGCTCTTCGGCCATCCGCCGATAGTTGCCGCTGGCCCGCAGTTCGCCGAGCAGTGCGTAGAGGCCGAGATTGATCCGCTGGATGAAGACGAACGCCCGCGGCACGGTCGCGTATTGCGAGATGGGACTGGTGCGGTCGAACGTGTGGCGCACGATCCTGCTGGCGTACTCCGATGACCACGTCACGACCTGGTCTTCCTTGACGCTCTCGTAGAACTGCCCGAAGTACTCACCGATCTCGTCGTCGTCCGCCGGGGCCCCGCGCCGCAACATGCCCGCATCTTCGACGATCCGCCGGAAGGTCGGTACGTCGTGTTCATACGCTGCAGACCTGACCATCCCCACGAACGTGGCCATCTCCTCGTCGGTGAACTGCTTGACGAGTCCGAAGTCCAAGAACGTGACCCGACCACCACCGTGGAACAGGTAGTTGCCCGGATGCGGGTCGCCGTTGAACCGGTGCATGCCATAGAGGCTGCGGAACACGAAGCGGAACAGGCATTCACCGGCGAGGTCGCGTTCGTGCTGCGACCACTGGATCATCTCCTGCCACGTCGCACCGGTGACGAGCTCGCTGGTCAGCACGCGTGATGTCGAGTGTGATGCCAGCACATCGGGCACGTGGATGAATGGGTGGTCGCGGAAGAAGTCGGCGAAGGCTTGTTGATTGACCGCCTCGAGGGCGTAGTCGAGCTCGTCGATCAAGCGCTCCCGAATCTCGGCGACCATGTCGTCGGGGTCGAGCCCGCCGAAGCCTTGCTTCAGGAGTGCGCCGAGCATGCCGGCGTTGCGCAGGTCGGCCTCGATGGCCGCGCCGACGCCGGGGTACTGCACCTTCACGGCGACGGCGCGCTCCAGGCCGGTTGTCGGATCGACCACGACAGCGCGGTGAACCTGACCGATGCTGGCCGAGGCGATCGGCACCGGATCCCACTCGACGAACACCTGCTCGGGCGGCGCACCCAACTCGCGCTCGATGACACCCGCTGCCAGTTCGGCGCTCATCGGGGGAGCGTTGGATTGCAACTCGGCGAGCGCGATGCGCATGGGCTCCGGCAACCCTTCGTGGACGTAGCTGGCCATCTGGCCGAGCTTCATCAATGCGCCCTTCATGTTGCCGAGGCGTTCGGTGATGGCCTCGGCCGTGCGCAGCTCACGCTGGCGGTCGAGCTCGACGCGTCGCTCCGCGGAGGCGAACAGCTTGCGCGCCGCGGTGGTGGCGTAGGTGCCACCGACCTGCACCCCCAGTGTGGCGATGTCGAGGTTGCGGCGGCCGCGCACGGTGCGACGCACGAGCGCGGCGACGCCGATGCCGGCGATGAACGCAACGAGTCGTTTGTTCATCGTGACCGCTCCACGACCGAGCGACACGCACGAATCAGCGTGGGCACGAACTGCTTGGCGTTGGCGACGACTGCGTCGTGGTCGCCGTCGACACGGAAGGCTTCGGCGTCGGGGATTGCCTCGAACAATCGAACCTGCCGCCGTACCGGCACGACGCGATCGCGCATGGTGATGAGGGTCGACGTCGGCACGTCGATATCGCCGATCCACGCGCGCGACGAGAAGTTGCCGATGGCGCGGCCGGCCTCGAGCACGGTTCGCCACTCGTGCGTGGAGGCCTGCTCGAGCGCCCACGGCTCCCATTGGTCGGACTTGCGTTGCAGATAGAACTGCTCGGTCAACCATTGGCGTGTCTGCACCGGTGTCAGCCTGGCGACCGCGGCCAGGCCGGAGACGCCGAGGAAGCTCATGCGCTCTTGACGCGACGTCGAGAAGTGCGTCGACGTCGCGCACATCACCAAACCGGCGATGCGCTGCCGATGACGTCGCCAGATCAGTTGGGCGATCGGACCACCCATCGAATACCCAACAGGGATGAACTGCTCGATCCCCAACACATCACACACGGCGACTGCGTCGTCGGCACAATCCTCCAGCCGGAAGGCCTTGCGCGAGCGAATGCCGCGCCCGTGCCCGCGGTGGTCGAGCGCTACGACGCGGAAGTGCTCGGCCAGCGGTCGGTAGCACGTGAACCAGTTGAGGTCGGCCGTCGCCGTCCAGCCGTGCAGCAGCACCACGGTGGGCGCTTCGGGTGGCCCGTCGAGCGTGCGCACGAACGTGGTGCCCCGGCCTGGGAGCTGCATCGCGGCGCCCGGCGGTAGGTCGGGCGGCATGCCGTGTTCACGCGGAGCCATGCGGCCCTCGCTCGCGATCTTGCACTAGGCGGACTCCACCTTGGTGACCCGCACGCGGAGCGTTCCCGTCGGCGCCTCGTACTCGACCCAGGTCCCTTCGCCGGCGCCCAGCAGTGCCGCCCCGAGGGGGGAATGCGGACTCATGACGTCGAGGTCACCGCTCTTTTCTTCCATGTGGCCAACCAGGTACCGCTCGGCCATCGAGTCGTCGTCGCCTTCGTAGACGATGGTCACGATGGAGCCGGCCGACACGATGCCGTCGTCGGCACCTTCGATGATCTCGGCGGTCTCGATGATGTGTTCGAGCTCGCGGATGCGGCCCTCCATGTGGCCCTGTTCGTCCTTGGCCGCGTGGTAGTCGCCGTTCTCGCTGAGATCGCCCATCAGCCGGGCGGTCTCGATCTTCTGGGCAACCTCGATACGGCCCCGGGTGGTCAGGTCGTGGAACTCGGCCTGCAGTCGTTCGAATGCGGAGCGGGAGAGCTGCGTCGTCGCCATAGGGGGAAAACGCTACCGCCACGTAACATCTCGGGCCATGGCTTATCGAATTGCGGTGATCGGCGGCGACGGCATCGGCCCCGAGGTGACGGCCGAGGCGTTGAAGGTCGTGCGGGCGGCCGGCGTCGACATCGACACCACCAGCTACGACCTCGGCGGTGCCCGCTACCTGCGTGACGGCGAGATCTTGTCGGACGCGATCCTCGACGAGCTGCGCGGGTTCGACGCCATCCTGCTCGGTGCGGTCGGCACGCCCGAAGTTCCGCCGGGCGTGATCGAGCGCGGGCTGTTATTGAAGATGCGCTTCGATCTCGACCTCTACGTCAATCAGCGGCCGTTCGTCGGCACCGCTCCGGGTCACACCGAGCCGCACGACTTCGTCGTGATCCGCGAGAACACCGAGGGCCCGTACGTGGGTGAGGGTGGCGTGCTGCGCAAGGGCACGCCGCACGAGGTCGCGACTCAGGGCTCGGTCAACACACGCATGGGCGCGGAGCGCGCCATCCGCTTCGCCTTCGAGTTGGCTGTGCAACGTGGCAAGGCGGATCCGCCCGGCCGGCAGCACGTCACGCTGGTGCACAAGACCAATGTGCTCACCTTCGCCGGCGATCTGTGGCAGCGGGCGTTCAATGCGGTTGCCGCCGACTATCCGCAAGTCGGCACGGCGTACAACCACGTCGATGCGGCGTGCATGTACTTCGTTCAGGATCCTCATCGGTACGACGTGATCGTGACCGACAACCTGTTCGGCGACATCCTCACCGACCTCGGCGGAGCGATCAGCGGTGGGATCGGTCTGGCGTCGTCGGCCAACCTCAACCCCGCTCGCACGGGTCCGTCGATGTTCGAACCGGTGCACGGCTCGGCCCCCGACATCGTCGGGACCGGCAAGGCCAACCCGATCGCGGCCATCCTCAGCGCCGCGTTGATGCTCGATTTTCTCGGCGAGGGCGACACCGCAGCGCGGGTTCGTGCTGCCTGCGCGGCGCACAGTGGTACCGGCAGCACCAGCGAGATCGGTTCACAAATCGCCGCAGCCGTGGCAGGCTAGACCGCAACCTCACATCCGACGTCACCTCTGGCCTCGGATCTGCACAGCGGGAGCCAGCGATGCCCATCCAACCCACCCCGAAAATCTGGATGAACGGAGATCTTGTCGATTGGGACAAGGCTCAGATCCACATCCTCACCCACACCTTGCACTACGGCACCGGTGTGTTCGAGGGCATCCGCGCCTACCCGACGGCGCAGGGCCCGGCGGTGTTCCGTCTGACCGAGCACATCGAGCGGCTGTTCCGCAGCGCGCAGATCATGGGGATGGAGATCCCATACACGGTCGACGAGATCGTCGCCGCGACCAAAGCCACGGTGGCCTCGACAGGTCTACCGGGCTGCTACGTCCGCCCCATTGCGTACTACGGCTACGGCGAGATGGGCCTGAACACCCTGCCCTGCAGCACCGATGTTGCCATTGCCTGTTGGCCGTGGGCACCGTTCCTCGGTGAGGATGCGCTGGATCAAGGTGTTCGGATGAAGGTTTCGTCGTGGACCCGTCACGATCACAACACCATGCCGCCCGCAGCCAAGACCACCGGCAACTACGTCAACTCGTCGCTCGCCAAGGTCGAGGCGTTGAAGGCGGGTTACGACGAGGCGATCATGTTGGCGCCGAATGGCCTCATCGCCGAGTGCACCGGCGAGAACATCTTTGCGGTGCGCAACAACATCATCATCACCCCACCGCTGTCGGCTGGCGCGCTGGAAGGCATCACCCAGAGCTCGGTCATGACGATTGCCCGCAACCTCGGTTTCGACATCCGCGTCGACAACCTGGCCCGCAGCGACCTGTACATCGCCGAGGAAGCCTTCGTGTGTGGCACCGCCGCCGAGATCAGTTCGGTGAAGTCGGTCGACGACCGCAACATCCCGTGCCCGGGCCCGATGACCAAGGCCATCGCCGAGGTCTACGCCCGCGCCGTGCGCGGTGAGGAAGACCAATACAAGGACTGGTGCGAGCTCGCGTGAGCCGGTACGACTTCGTCGTGCCGTCTCACCCACGACCACGTTGCCGACACCGGCCCGCAGTTGCCTGCGACTGAATCTGTTGGACGCGGTTAGGCGGTAGGGAAGCGCCAGCGGGTGGCCCGGGTTGCGAACTCGACTTCGCGCTCGATGATCGCGAAGGCGACCGTCGGCTCGACCTCGTACATCGCGTGCTGACGTACGAAGTCACCGAGACCCTCGGGGATCTCGCCGCTGTACTTGGCGACGTAGCGATCGATCCACGTGTCGATGCGCGCCGCGTCGGTGATGGGTGACGCCTTGCCCTCGACAGAGATGCACTCCACCGTGCTGTCGACGGCGACGACGACCCGTGGGTTGACGCGGATGTTGCGTGCCTTGCGCGCGTTGGGCGAGCACGAGAACATGAACCTGTGGTCGTCGTCGCTCCACACGCCCCACACGGGCATTGCCGAGGGCGTGCCACCGGCAGACACAGTGACCACCCAGTAGTTCTTGTTGGGAATCAACCGGTCCACGGCCCACGACCACGGCAATGGGTTCCATTCGGGTGAGTTCACGCCATAGTCGGCCATCGCAGGCCGCTCGCCGATCGGTTCAGTCATCTGATCGATGGTAGATCAAGGTCAGAAAGCGATCGAGGGCGGGGCTGCAGGCGAAGTGCGTACTTTCAACGCGCACGTCCTGCTCCGAAAGTACGCACTTCCTCCAGGCGGCCTGTCGTCGGACGTTGGTGCGGGAGATCGTTCGCATCGGCCATCAGCGGGCGGGAAGGCCGGGCGTGCCCCCAGCGGCATCGCGTCGCTTCGCAGCGAGGCCTGCCAAGCACTCCATGAACAGTCGGTTGGCCACGTTGACCGTGCAATCGGCGTGGTCATAGGCGGGCGCGACCTCGACGATGTCCATGCCGACGACGTGATGCTCATAGGCCAACTTGCGGACCATGCGCATGAGGTCGGCGGCGACGAGGCCACCCGGTTCCGGTGTGCCGGTGGCGGGTGCGTACGCGGGGTCGAGCGAGTCGATGTCGATGGAGATGTAGAGGTGTTCGGGACCATCGAGCGCCTCGGTCACGGCGTCGGCCATCACGGCCTGGAACCCGCGCTCCCAGACCTCGTCCATCAGGTGCCATCGCATCCCTTGATCGGCCATCCACTCCCACACGTCCTGCGGGGGCCAGTAGCTGCGCAGCCCGATCTGGATGAAGTTGCGACCCGGAATCGCACCGCTGTCGATCAGCCGGCGCATCGGTGTGCCGTGACTGGCCAGGTTGCCGTCGATCGTGTCGGCCGTGTCGGCATGGGCGTCGAAGTGGACCATCCCAACGTTGCCGTATCCGTAGACGTCGGCGACCGCTGTGGCTGCCGGCCAGGTGACGGTGTGATCGCCGCCCATCGTGAAGGGGATGATGTGGCGAGTGGCGATCTCGTGCACACGCGCCTTGATGTTGGCGAGGCCTTGCTCGACCATGCCATGGGGGCAATGCGCATCGCCGTAGTCGACGACCTCGACGTGGTCGAAGATCTCCAGCCCGTAGCTGAGGTGGTAGGTGCCCGACTCGTAGGCGTTGCTGCGCAGGCCGCGGGGCCCGAAGCGCGCACCCGGTCGGTTGGTGGTGCCGAGATCGAAGGGAGCACCGACCACCGCGACGTCGGGCTGCCAGGCATCGAGCTGTTCGGGCGAGGTCAGCAAGGGACGTTGGGCGAACGTCATGACCGAGCCGAAGGCGTACCCCTGGTCGAGCTGTTGCTGGTAGCCGGCCGGAAGGTCACGAATCGGTTCGCTCATGACGTCGCACGGTACTCGGCACACCGCGCCGGATAGAGAAGGCCCGAAAAGCGAAGCACCCCGGGCTGCGCAGCCAGCCGAAGCCAGCGCGCCGCCCGGGGCGACTCCTTTTGGTTCATGATCCACCACTGGTCGATCTTCCGGCGTTAGCCTTCGCTCGACTCAATGTCATCGCCCGTCAGCTCACGCTGGCGGGCGATTCCCTTTGTCGGCTCACTCCCCGTTTGCACGGCTCGTTCCCCGACCACTGATTCGGTCTTCCCCGGTCACCCGGCTCCAACCGACCCAGCTGCTCGTTCCGCAGCCCCGGTCACCCGGTTCGCTTCCCTCGCTGAACCGGTTCACAGCGGCCTGGTTGCCCAGTCCGTTTCTCCCCGGCCCCACCACTCAGCCCGAAGGCCTCCTGGCAGGATGGATCATTCCCCTCCCGAATCCGCTTCCACCTCGTGAACTCGGTTGGCCCTCCGATCCTTGTGACCTCCCTTGCGGGCTGCCACGGTGTTCGGCACCGTTCCTCGAGTTCCGGTTGGCGTGCGCTTTCCGGTACTCGGGTAGCTTGCTCCATCACAAGATCCCAGGTCAAGCGGTATTTTTCAAGTCACAGGGTTATCCGCAGACTTTCTTGACAATCCCCAGAAATTTTTCATCTGTCCACCATTTGCACACAGGTTTTGCACAGAGTTCACGTTGACGCCCGCTTCAAAACCAGGTTGAATGGCGATCGTGATCTCCCGCTTCTCCGCCACGATCATCATCATTCGCTAGCGCACGTCGGCATCTGCCGATGTGCGCACCGAGCCGCCCACCCGGGCGGCTCTTTCATTTCTACGGAAAGGGTTCAGCCATGAGCAACGAATCTGTCGAAGTCTTCGACACGACACTGCGCGATGGACTGCAGGTCGAAGGCGTGTCAGCCACGGTCGACGACAAGCTGCGGATCGCCGAGCAGCTCGACTACCTCGGAGTGCACTTCATCGAGGGTGGGTGGCCGGGTGCCAACCCGAAAGACATCGAGTTCTTCGCCCGCGCTGCGACCGAACTGCGGCTCGACACCTCGATGATGGTCGCGTTCGGTTCGACGCGACGCCCGAAGGGCAAGGTCGACGACGACGCCACACTGCGCAACCTGCTCGACGCCAACACGTCCGCGGTGTGCATCGTGGCCAAGAGTTGGGACTACCACGTGCTCAACGCGTTGCAGACCACGCTTGACGAGGGTGAGGCGATGATCTCCGACTCGGTGGCCTTCCTGACGGGTCATGGTCGCCAAGTGCTGGTCGACATGGAGCACTTCTTCGACGGGTACAAGCGCAACCCCGAGTTCGCCCTCCGCGCCCTGGAGGCTGCCGTGGTGAAGGGTGCCAGCCATGTGGTGCTGTGCGACACGAACGGTG
>JANPOJ010000603.1:0-6783 GCA_031427935.1 Ilumatobacteraceae bacterium
TTATAAAAAGAGAGCTACAAAATGACAAAATTAATTTTAGCAGTTGATGACTCAGCTTCACTTCGCCAAATGGTCGCATTTAGTGCCGCGTATGCCGTCAACAGCCTCACCGACAGCCGCGTCATCCTCGACCAGCCGGGCGCCGAGAAGCTGGTCGGCAAGGGCGACATGTTGTTGCTGCCCGGCAACTCCAACGTGTCGCAACGCATCCAGGGCTCGTTCGTCAGTGAGGAAGAAGTGCGCAAGGTCGTCGCCCACTGGCGTCGTCAGGCGCCCGAGGTGGTCTATGTCAGCGGCGTCGAGGGTGACGAAGACAGCGGCCACAGCAGTGGCCTGTTCAGCGCTGCCAATGGCGACGAGGACGAGGATGAGACCTTGTTGCGTCAGGCCATGGAACTCGTGGTGCGCAGCCAGCTCGGCTCGACCTCGATGCTGCAGCGCAAGTTGAAGGTCGGCTTTGCGCGCGCCGGGCGACTCATGGACCTGCTCGAGCAGAGCGGCGTGGTCGGGCCCAGCGAAGGCTCCAAAGCGCGGAGCGTGTTGATGACGGTCGAGGAGTTCGAGCTGCTGCAACAGGCCTCGCGCAACCGCGACGGCTGACTCACGGCTGGCGGGTGACCGCCCGAGCGCTGAACGACACCGAGGCCCGCAGCGCGCTCAACCCGGTGATCAGCCCGACGCTCGACGGCCGGTGCCAGGACCCGACAACGGGCTGGCGGATACGGCACAATCCTGCAATGAACGAGATCACCGAGATCACCGCCGGCCTCCGCTTTCCCGAAGGGCCGATCGCCATGCCTGACGGATCGGTGATCGTGGTCGAGATGTTCGGGCCGCGGCTGACGCGGGTGAGCCCAACGGGTGAGAAGGCGACGATCGCCGACATCGCCGGTGGCCCCAATGGTGCAGCAATCGGTCCGGATGGAGCGCTGTACCTGTGCAACAACGGTGGGTGCTTCACACCGGTGGACCTCGGCGGCTTGTTGTTCCCTGGCCCGCACGATCCATCGCGGTACATCGGTGGGCGGATCCAGCGCGTCGACCTGTCGACAGGGGCGGTCATCGACCTGTACGACGAGTGTGATGGGCGACCGTTGCGAGCCCCGAACGATCTCGTCTTCGACGCCCACGGCGGCTTCTGGTTCACCGACCACGGCATCCGCGACGGCGAGGCCCGGACGAGCGACCTGACCAGCATCTACTACGCCAAGGCAGACGGCAGCTACATCAGCGAGCAGGTGCATCCCGTCGAGGCGCCCAACGGGATCGGGCTGTCACCCGACGGCTCGACGCTGTATTGGGCCGAGACCTTCACCGGCCGTGTGTTCCGGCGCACGGTCGCCGCGCCCGGCGAGTTGGTGCCTGCCGCACCGCTCGACCCCAGCGTGTGCCTCGCCGGCCTGCCCGGATACCAGCTGATCGATTCGCTGGGCATCGACGGCGCCGGCAACGTGTGTGTCGCCACGCTGGTCAACGGCGGGATCACGATCATCTCGCCCGATGGTGCGTCGATCAGCCACCTCCCGACCGGCGACATGATGACCACCAACATCTGCTTCGGTGATCGCGACGGCAGCGGCGAGTACCGCGACGCCTACATCACCGCGTCGGCAACCGGCAAGTTGCTGCACACGCGCTGGCAGCAGCCTGGCCTGCGCCTTAACTACCTCTAGTGGCAGCAACGCGATCTTGCGAAACACTGAACACTTCAAGCGTTTACATGCCCACGCTTCGCGTCGTACTGTCGGGTCGTGCAACTCTTCTGGACCTACACGCCGTCCCCGGTAGACAGAGGTGCCGCCGAAACGTGGATCAGTTCCAACGACTGCAGTGTCGTCGACATGATCGCCATCGGTGAGCACTCGTTGGCCACCTCCGCTCGTCGACTCGAAGGCACACCGCCGCCCGCGGTGACCATCAAGCGACACCTCGATCTCAGCGCCGACCTGGCGACCGCGCTCGTCGGACTTCGCCTGCGTCTGCCACCGTCCTACTGAACCACCGGCCGTCGGGTGGGCGCAACGTGACCGTCTCTGAGACGGTCAGCGTGTGACAGGCTCGGCGAACGCGGGCGGCGTCGGTAGCCTGGTCGGCCGTGGCACAGAGGTTTTACGTCGAGACCCTCGGATGCCCGAAGAACCAGGTCGACAGCGACAAGTTGGTCGGCACGCTGCTGGCCGACGGGATGACGCCGACCGACGATGCGGCCCTTGCCGATCTCGTCGTGGTCAACACCTGCGCATTCATCGACGAAGCGCGCAAGGAGTCCATCGACACCATCTTGGCGTTGGAAGATCAACGCAAGGACGGCGCCCGCCTGGTCGTGACCGGGTGCATGGCCGAGCGGTACGGCGACGAGTTGGCGGCCGCGCTGCCCGAGGTCGATCAGGTCGCCGGGTTCGGTGTGCCGATCAACCTCGGCCGCAAGCCGTTGTCGATCAGCGAGGCACCGATCCCGATGCTCGACCTGTTGAACCTGCCGAGGCCGAAGTCGGCGAGCCCGTGGGCCTACATCAAGATCGCCGAAGGGTGCGACCGCAGTTGCGGGTTCTGCGCCATCCCGTCATTCCGCGGGCCGCAGCGCAGTCGCGACGTGTCGTCGATCCTCAACGAGGTCGAGCAACTCGAGGCGCAAGAGATCGTGCTCGTCGCCCAGGACCTGGCCAGTTACGGCAAGGACCGCCCCGACGAGCTCGGCGCCGGGTCGATCGTGCCACTGGTGAAAGCGGTCAGCGCCGTGGCGCCATGGACGCGCCTGTTGTACCTGTACCCCAGCGATCTGACCGATGAGTTGATCGACGCGATCTTGGCGACGGGCGTGGCGTACTTCGACCTCTCGCTGCAGCACGTCAGCAAGCCACTGCTTCGGCGCATGCGCCGGTGGGGCGATGGCGATCGCTTCCTTCGTCGCATCGCCGACATCCGCGAACGGCAGTCCGATGCCGCATTCCGCAGCAACTTCATCGTCGGGTACCCGGGTGAGACCGAAGAGGATCACGACCAACTGCTTCGATTCGTCGAGCAGGCCGAGCTCGACTGGTGCGGCTTCTTCCGCTACAGCGCCGAGGAAGGCACGTACGCAGTCGGTCTCGCCGGCGCCGTCGAGACGAGCCTGATGAACGAACGCCTCGCCGAACTTCGTGAACTGCAGGACGACATGACCGCCCGCCGACGCGATGCGTTGATCGGCACGATCACCAAGGTCTTGGTCGACGAGCCCGGCGTGGCGCGCAGCAGCCGCGAGGCGCCGGAGATCGACGGCATCATCGAGGTGCCGGCTGACCTGACCGTCGGCGAGTTCCACACGGTGCGGATCGTTGACGCCATGGGGCCTGACCTCGTGGCAGAATCGAGCTGATGCCCGTCGACCCGTCCGCAGTGAAGACCTGGGCAAATCTTGTCACCGTGGCGCGGGTGTTGATCGCGCCGTTCATGTTCGTGTTGATCCCCGACGAGCCCGGCGGATCGTGGGTCGCGTTCGGGCTGTGGTTCGTGCTCTGCTCCACCGACGGGATCGACGGGTACCTTGCCCGGCGCCATGGCGCCACGACCGTGGGTGCGTTTCTCGACCCGCTGGCCGACAAGGTGCTGGTGCTCGGCGCGATGATCTTCCTGGTCAACAGCCATGTCTATTGGATCGTGCCGGTCATCATCATCGCCGCGCGGGAGGTTGCGATCAGCCTGTACCGCACGTTCGTCGGTGCCAAGGGCGTCAGTGTCCCGGCCAGCAAGATCGCCAAGTTGAAGACCCTGACCCAACAGCTGTCGGTCGGCTTGGCGATCGCCCCGCTGACGGCGATTGACGCCAAGTGGCTGTGGAACGGCCTGTTGTGGATCTCGGTCGCGCTCGCCTTGATCAGCGGCGGTCAGTACATGTGGCGTGCCCATCGACCGAGGGCGACGGCGAATGCGATGTGACGTCGTCGCGGTCGGAACCGAGTTGCTGCTCGGCCAGATCGTCGACACCAACAGCGCATGGCTCGGCGAGCGCCTCGCCGCCAACGGCATCAACTCGCTGCTGCAGGTCAAGGTCGGCGACAACCTCGGTCGTGTGGAGTCGGTGTTGCGCAACACCCTGGCCGACGCCGACGCGGTGATCATGTGCGGTGGGCTCGGCCCGACGCACGACGACCTGACCCGCGAGGCGATTGCGGCGGTGATGGGTGTCGACTTGCGGCCCGACGACGCGGTTGCCGAAGTGATCGCCAACATGTTCGCGTCGCGCGGTCGCTACATGGCGGCCAACAACCTTCGCCAGGCCCTGGTGCCAGAGGGTGCGACCATCATCCCGCAGACACGGGGGACCGCACCCGGCCTGATCTGCCCGGTGACGGTCGCCGGCGTCGACAAGGTCGTGTACGCCGTGCCTGGCGTGCCCCACGAGATGAAGGAGATGGTCGAGCGTGCCGTGCTGCCCGACCTGCGACGTCGGTCGGGCGACACTGGTGTGATCGTCAGTCGTACCCTGCGCACGTGGGGCGAGAGCGAGAGCGGGCTCAATGAGCGACTCGATCCGGTGATCGCCCGACTCGACGAGGCCGGCAACCCGACGTTGGCGTTCCTGGCCAGCGGATGGGAGGGCTTGAAGGTCCGCCTCACCGCCAAGGCGGCCACGCAGGCCGCGGCCGAGTCGCTGCTCGACACGTGGGACGCCGAAGTGCGGGCGGTGGTGGGCGAACATGTCTTCGCGGTCGACGACGAGAACATGGAGTCCGCGACGCTGGCACTCATGCGCGCCCGCGGCATGACGCTGGGGCTGGCCGAGTCGGTGACCGGAGGGCTCGTTGCCGGTCGATTGACCGGCATACCAGGTGCCAGCGATGTTCTGCGCGGCGCGGTGGTGTCGTACGCCAGTGAGGTGAAGTTCGACCTGCTCGGCGTGGCCGAGGGTCCCGTCGTCAGCGAGGCCGCCGCTGCCGCGATGGCCACTGGTGTGCGACGTGTGCTCGGTGCTGACGTCGGTCTGGCGTTGACCGGCGTCGCCGGGCCGGCCGAGCAGGACGGCATGCCGGTCGGCACGTTGTGCGTGGGCATCGACGACGGCACGGCCGTGGTGGCCAGCACGTTCCGCCTGCCCGGTCAACGCGAGCAGATGCGTCAGATGAGCGTGATCACGGCGCTCGATTTCCTCCGCCGCCACTTGCTCGCCGGCGAATAGGCTCACGGCCACGCCCCCGTAGCTCAACGGATAGAGCAGCGGGTTTCTACCCCGTAGGTTGGGAGTTCGATTCTCTCCGGGGGCGCTCGTCGACCGGAGTAGCGTCGCCATCGCAACATTCGTGTCTGCAGATGGGGGCGTTCGGGTGGATCCAGGAATCACACGCATTGCGGTGCTCGGCGGTGGCCCCGGTGCCATCGCCGCAGCGTTCGAGCTCACTGCCACGCCCGAGTTGCGGGCCCGGAACCACGTGACGGTGTACCAGCCCGGCTGGCGGTTGGGTGGGAAGTGTGCGAGCGGCCGCAACGTCGCGCACCACCAACGGATCGAAGAGCACGGTCTGCACGTGCTGTTCGGTTTCTACGACAACGCGTTCGACCTCGTACAGCGGGCGTACACCGAACTGAACCGCGACCCGAACGCTCCGCTGTCGACGTGGGAGAAGGCCTTCAGCCCATGTCACGAGTTGGTGTTCTTCGATCAGCACGCTGGCAACTGGAACCGGCAGGTCCTCAACTTCCCCTCGAACGACCGCATCCCCGGCGATGGCGATCGAGTGCATCTCGGCGAGGTGATCCGCAAGGCGATCGACGCGGTACTTGGCAGGATCGAGGCGATCACGGGTGTGCATCGTGACGACGTGGTGGCGGCGGCCGAGCCGCCGCACCGAAGCCTGATCGGCGCGGTCGTCCATGAGGTCAGCGAGCACGTGTCGCGATGGTTCCGCGAGCTTGCCGAAGCCACCGAACACGAGGTGCACCGCGAGGTGGTCAGGCTGTTGGCGACCGAGTTGCATCGCCTCGAATCAGGGTTCGAGCATCTGCTGGCTGATTCGTTCGGTGAGGTTGGCAGGGCCCTGCGCACCGCCCGTGACCTGCTCTGGAAGCTGTGGATGGAACATCATCTGCAGGAGAACGAGCCGCGGTTTGCGTTCACCTCGCTCGATCTCGTGGGCACGATGGTGGCGGGGATCGTCGACGACAACCTGTTCGGCGACGGCTTCCAAAAGGTGAACGGTGAGGAGTTCAGTGCCTGGCTGCTCCGTCACGGAGCCGAGCAGTTCTCGGTCGACAACTCGCCGATCGTGCGTGGCCTCTACGACCTCACGTTCGGGTTCGAGGATGGCGATCCGACCAAGCCGAACCTTGCCGCGGGCCAATCGATCGAGGCGCTGGTGCGCATCGGCTGTTTGTACAAGGGGTCGATCACCTACAAGATGATGGCGGGGATGGGCGACACGATCTTCGGGCCGATGTACGAGGTGTTGTCGAAGCGCGGTGTCGAGTTCAAGATGTTCAACTGGGTGTCGAAGTTGACCCCGGCGAACGACGACGACGTCATCGAAACGATCGAGATCATTCAGCAGGTCGACCCCAACGCCGATTACCCGTACCTCATCGATGTCGGCGGGTTGCCGTGCTGGCCGTCGGAGCCCGCATGGGATCACATTGCCGATGGCGATCGGCTGCGAACATCTGGCGTCGATCTCGAGCAGGTCGCCAATCCACTGAGCCGCAGGCCGACCGTGCTGCAGCGCGGCGTCGACTTCGACCAAGTGGTGCTGGGCATCTCGGTCGGCGGGCTGAAGCCGATCTGCTCCGACCTCGGCGGCGAACGCAGTCCCA
>JANPOJ010000604.1:0-7125 GCA_031427935.1 Ilumatobacteraceae bacterium
GGCATTCGTCGAGATGGCGCATCGAATCGTCTGGGCCACGGCGGCCACCGTCGACACGGCGGGCAATCCCCAGACACGAATCCTGCATCCGGTCTGGCAATGGGACGGGTCCACGCTCGTCGGTTGGATCGCCACGTCGCCGCTGTCGCTGAAGGCCACGCACCTGGCGGCGCTGCCCCGCGTCTCGCTGACGTATTGGCACCCGAACCACGACACCTGCTCGGCGAACTGCGTGACGTACTGGGAGCTGTCGGATGCCGAGCGGCAGGCCGGTTGGACACGATTTGCCGAGGCGCCGGCGCCCGTCGGCTACGACCCGTCGATCGTCCCTGGGTGGGATTCACCGCAGGCGCCGGGGTTCGGAATACTGCGCCTGGAGCCGGTGTCGCTGCGTCTCATGGAGGGCTCGGCGATCGTCGGCGGCGCTGGGGCCCGCCTCAGCTGGTCGCGTCAGAAGTGACGCCCGGCGAATGTCATTGAGCTCACCCGGACGGTACAGTCCCGCGCATGCCCACCTCAGCTGTCCACGACGTCCACATGGCGATCAACCTGGTGCACCGGCTCGTGTACTTCGTGCCGGAAGCAGCGGAGGAGTATGGCGCGCTGGGCGTGGCCGGTGCCGGTGGCTACTTCGGTTCCCGTGCCGCGCCGATGGGTCCGGTGCCCGATGAGGTCATCATTGCCACCTTCTACAACTTCAGCCCGCTGGCCGTGAGATCGGCGATGCCGGGCGTGTGGGCCGCGGCCTCGCCCGAGTCACTCCAGGCGGCGCGGTTCCAGGTCGTGGGCCGGGCACTCGAACGCGTCGGCGTCGATCTGACCACCGATCAAATTGCCGAGGCGCGTGCATTGATCGACCCGGTCGTCGCCGGATTGGACATGGCGGGCAAGCCGCTGGCCGCGGCCAACGCGTCGGTGACGCTGCCCGACGACCCGTTGGTCGCGCTGTGGCAGCAGCTGACGGTGGTGCGCGAGTGGCGCGGCGACGTACACATCGCCTTGCTCGTCACCAACGAGATCGGGCCGTGCGAATGCCTGGTGCTGCAGGTCGGCACCGGCCGGTTCCCGATGCGAATCGCCCAGGTCACACGGCGATGGGATGAAGGGCAGTGGGCAGCGGCGATCGACAGCCTTGGTGCGCTTGGGTGGGTCAATGCCGACGGCACCGTCACTCCCGAGGGTGTCGAAGCGCGAGACCGGATCGAGGCGGACACCGATCGGCTGTGCGAGTCGATCTGGCAGTCGGTGGGCGACAGCGGTGGTGCCCGCTTCGGCGAGCTGATCCTGCCGATCCACAAGGCGATCGACGCCGTCGGCACCTACGCCGTTCTGGGCTGAGCTGGCCAGGTTGCCGACGTACGTCCTCGACGCTCAGCGGGTGAGCGCGAACTGACTGACACCGAGGTATCCGGTACGAAACCCGGCCTCGCAGTAGGCCAGGTAGAACTCCCACATGCGCTTGAAGGTGTGGTCGAACGGGCTGCCGGCCGGCATGGGCCAGTTCGCCAAGAACGTTTCACGCCAACACCGCAGCGTCGTTGCGTAGTCGGCGCCGAAATCGCGACGGTGTGACACGACAAGTGACGTGTGTCGTCCCAGCGTTGCCTCGATCGCTTCGATTGACGGAATGATCCCACCCGGGAAGATGTACTTGTGGATCCACGTGTAGGAGTGCTGGGTCGCCAGCATGCGATCGTGGGCCATGGTGATCGATTGCAGCCCCACCCGCCCGCCTGGTCGGAGCAGCCGGTCGAGGGCGATGAAGTAGTCAGGCCAGAATCGCTTGCCAACCGCCTCGATCATCTCCACACTCACGATTGCGTCGTACTGTCCGGTCACCTCGCGGTAGTCGGACAACAGGATGTTCACACGGTCCGACACGCCTGCATCGGCGATTCGCCGGATGGCGAGATCGCGCTGCTCGGCCGACAGTGTGATCGTGGTGACGTGTGCGCCGCGCTGGGCCGCCTGGATGGCGAGCTGACCCCAGCCGGTGCCGATCTCGAGCAGGGAGCAACCGTGCCCGACCGCCGCGAGGTCGAGGACGCCGTCGATCTTGCGACGCTGTGCGGTGCCGAGGTCGTCGCCGTTCTCGAACAGCGCCGAGGAGTAGCTCAGCGTCTCGTCGAGGAACGATGCGAAGAGGTCGTTGGAAAGGTCGTAATGGCGACGGATGTTCTGTCTCGCCTGCGACGGTGTGCCCTCCTCATTCGTCGGTCGACGACCTTCGACTACTCGCCGCAGCCGCTGAAGTGGCCGGGGTACCAGCGTTGCCACGTTGCTGGCGAAAGGCACGAGCAGTTCGGCCAGGTCAGTGCCGCGTGCCGCATCCCATTCGCCGGCCATGTACGCCTCGCCGAAGCCGATCTTGGCGTTGGTCCCGAGACGGGCGAACAAGGCATCAGGCTGATGGATCACCATGCGCGGTGAGTCGTTGCCACCGCCGCCGATCGACGTGCCGTCGGGAAGCTGCACGCGCAGCGCCAGGTCGGCGACAGCGTGACGGAACATCGATCGGGCGATCGCGGCACGCACTGCCGTCCGCGGCGCGGCCGGGGCCGGCAAGGACTCGGCACGCTCGCATTGATCGGGCTGAGGGTGACGAACGGTGGGGGCCTCGATGACGTACATCGTCAAACTCCTTCTTGGTGAGGATGGGTCGGTCGGGCGACGACCGGAAGCCCTCGGATCCACAGCCAGATGCCGTGGACACGAATGAGTGCCGAGACGCGGTGAGCCATCAGGGGTCGTCGCAGCGCGAACCGAACGATGGTCCTCGCCGTTGCGGGTATCGCAACGCCGGCGAAGGTTGCGTCGAACACCGTGTGACCCTCGCGCTGCAGCGCGACGGTGACCTGGACCTCGTCGTCGGCGATCCCGAACTGCATTTCGTAGCGCCCCGATACGTCGTTGAACGGTGACACGTACAGCTGCTTGTCGACGTGGGCCGCGCCGCCGGCGTCGGGTGTCAGGAGGTAGGCGTGGCGATCGCCGTACGTGTTGTGCACCTCGGCGATGACGCAGCGCAATGCGCCGTCGGCGCCAAAGCACCAGAACACGGTCAACGGGTCGAAGACATGCCCGAGGATGCGTGCGTTGGCGAGCATCGCAACCCGTCCGCCTGCGCCGAGGTCGATGCCGTGTAGGGCGAGGTACCGGCGCACGTTGACCTTGAGATCGGACGATGCGCCCGGCGCGCCGCCACCGAGGTGGTCGCGGGCGTCGAACCCGACCAGCGGCCGGAGATACCAAGGCTGCCGGGGGATGTGGTCGAGATCGACCAGCCACTGGTGCATGTGGTGACGAAACGCGTGCTCGACCGGGCCCCGCCGACGATGGGCGACGAAGCCATCGACGATTGCCGGCAACACCGGCAGGTCGGCCGTCGTCGTCACCACGAGACACCGAGTGCGCGTGCGGCCTCGACGCCAGAGCGGCATCCGTCCTCGTGGAAGCCCCACCCGTGGTATGCCCCGGCAAACACGGTGCGCGGTGTGGAGATCGAGGCGAGACGAGCCTGGGCCTGCAGCGTCGCCAGGTCGTAGATCGGGTGCTCGTAGTTCATGGTTGCGATCACCCGCAAGGGGTCGATCCGCTCACGTGCGTTGAGCGTGACCAGATACTGTTCGGCGCTGTCGAGACCCTGGAGCCGATTCATCCAGTAGGTCACCACCGGCGCGTGATCACCTCCTGCGGTCGATGGCGTGAGGTAGTTCCACGACGCCCTCGCTTGCGGCGCGGTCGGCAGCAAGCGCGAATCGGTGTGGAGGATCGTCTCGCTCCGCGAGTAGCGAAACGCGCCAAGGATCTCCTTCTCACTCGGGCTCGCGTCCGCCAGCAATTCGAGAGCCTGATCGGCGTGGGTCGCGATCACGATGGCGTCGTACCGCAGCCAGGCTCGAGACGAGTCTTGTACCGCGACGCCGGAGTCGTCGCGTAGCACGTTGGCGACCGCTCGACCGATTCGCACATGTGGCACCCGATCGGCGATGGCCTTCACGTAGGTCCGCGAGCCGCCGACGACCGTGTACCACTGCGGTGAATCGGTCAGGGCCAGCATGCCGTGATGGGCGAGGAAGCGGAAGAGGTATCGCGCGGGGTAGTCGAGCGCAGCTGCTGGGCCCAGAGACCACACGCACGACACGACCGGCACCGCGTACAGCCGAAGGAACGAGTCGGAGAACCGGTGCTTGGCCAGGAACTCGCCATAGGTGGTCTGATCGCTGTCGTCGGTGCCAGCCAGGAACGCGGTTGCGCGGGTCTGGAACCGTTTGACCTGCGCGAGGACGGACAGGAACCGAGGATCGAGCGCCCGTCGATGCTGGGCGAACACACCTCGTGCGCCGCGTCCGCCGGCGAACTCGAGCCCGGTCGTCTCGTCGGTGATGCTCATGCTCATCTCGGTCGGCCGAGTCTGCACGCCGAGCTCTCCGAAGAGCCGCCTCAATTGGGGGTAGGTGCGATCGTTGTGCACGATGAAGCCGGTGTCGACCGCCAGCACCGAACCGGACTGGTCGGCGACGTCGTGCGTGTGTGCGTGCCCTCCGAGGCGATCGTCGGACTCGTAGAGCGTCACGTCGTACTCCGCTGCCAGGACGTACGCCGCAGTCAGCCCGGCCACACCACCGCCGACGACCGCGGCCGTCGCCCGCTGGCCACCAGACGACGCGGTCCTGATCGGCGTAGTGCTCACGTGTGCTCCTTTCGAAGGCCGGGATTCACAGTTTGTCAAAGGTCTGTCGAGAGATTATCCGGAGTGTTGGATGATCCACGCAGATTGTGTAGAAGTTTTGTATAGTGTTGCAGTGAACGCAGTGGCCGACTCGGCCGAGGTGAGAATCGGCGAGCTCAGTCGCCGTGTCGGTGTGAGCGATCACGTGCTGCGCGCCTGGGAGACCCGCTACGGCTTGTTGACACCGGTCCGCTCGGCCGGCGGCTTTCGGTTGTATTCGGGGAGTGACGAACGCCGCGTTCGCCGCATGCAGGTGCACCTCGCCGAGGGCTTGTCGGCAGCTCAGGCGGCGCGAGCAACGCTGGCCGAGACCTCGATCGATGATCGATCGAATCGCGCGTCCGTACCGTCCGACGGTGCCGACCGTCCCGATCTCGAGGCGCTCGCCGAGGCGTTGCAACGCGTCCTCGACGATTTCGACGAACCGGCCGCACAGGCTGTACTCGACCGGTTGTTCGCTGAATTCACGCTGGCGACCGCGCTTCGCGATGTGGTATTGCGGTACCTACACCAGCTCGGCGTGCGCTGGACTCGGGGTGAGATCTCGATCGCCCAGGAGCACTTCGCCAGCAACGTCATCCGCGGCCGCCTGGCGGGCCTGGCCCGCGACTGGGGCAACGGCCAGGGTCCACGGGCGATGCTGGCATGCCCGCCCGACGAGCTCCACGATTTGCCGCTGCTCGTCTTCGGGATCGTCCTGCACCGCCGCGGCTGGCGAGTCGACTACTTCGGTGCCAACACGCCCGTGGGAGAGTTGGTCGACGCTGCCCGCCGCTCGCGGCCCGAGTTGGTCGTGCTCGCCGGCGCCGCGACCGGACGCTTCGACGCAATCCGGCCGGAGTTGACCCGGCTGGCCTCGGCGGCGCCGCTGGCCCTCGCCGGCGCGGGCGCCACGCAACGGCTGGCCGACGAGGTCGGCGCTCGTCTGCTGACGGCGGACCCCGTCACCGCCGCCGATCTCGAAGGTCGGCGCTGAGGACTGCGCCATCTCAGCCGAGCGTCCGCAGTTCGTTCGGGCAAGGGCGACCGGCCTGCAGATCGTCGAGGTTGGCCACGGTCGTCTCGGCGATGGCCGCCAGGGCCTCGCGGGTCAAGAATGCCTGGTGAGCGGTGATGAGCACGTTGGGAAAGGTCAGCAGTCGGGCGAACACGTCGTCGGTCAGCACCTCGCCCGAGCGATCCTCGAAGAACAGCTCGGCCTCTTCCTCGTACACATCGAGGGCCAGCGATCCGATCGTGCCGGCCTTCAAGCCCTCGATCACCGCGACCGTATCGACCAATGCGCCGCGACCGGTGTTGATCAGCATGACGCCAGGCTTCATCTGCGCGATCGCATCGGTCGATACCAGGTGATGCGTCTCCGCACTGAGTGGGCAGTTCAACGTGATGAGATCGCTTGTTGCCCACAGCTCGTCGAACTCGACGTAGCGCATGCCGAGCTCCGTCACCCGTGGGTTGGGCACCGGATCGACGCAGACGACGTTGCAGCGGAAGTGCCACAGCAGGCGAGCCACCAGCTCACCGATGCGACCGGTGCCGACGACGCCAGCCGTCTTTCCTGCGAGATCGAAGCCGACCAGGCCATCGAGGGAGAAGTTGCCCTCGCGCACCCGGTTGTACGCCTTGAAGATGCGCCGGTTGAGGCCGAGGATCAGCGCCACGGTGTGTTCGGCGACCGCGTTCGGGGAGTATGCGGGGACCCGAGCGACGGTCAGGCCCAACTGCGCTGCGGCTTCGAGGTCGACGTTGTTGAAACCCGCGCAGCGCAGCACGACGTGGCGCACGCCGAGGTCGGTGAGCAGGCCGAGCACCTCGGCGTCGGCCACATCGTTGACGAATATGCAGACCGCGTCGGCACCGGCTGCCAGCGGAGCCGTCGCCGGTCGCAGCCGATCTTCGTACGTCTCGATCACGTGTTGGTTCGCGGCGACACGTTCGAAGCTGGTCGTGTCGTAGGGCTTCGAGCTGAACATCGCCACGCGCATCGCGGCGACGCTACAACGGGCCATCGGAAACCGGCCGTATCGTGTCGAGCGTGGGAGTTGGCACGTTCTCGCTGTCCTTCAACTGTTTCATGGCGGTACTCACGACCCCGTTGCTCGCCGGCCCGCGCCAGTGCAGTGTGCACATTGGAGAGCAGACGTTGACCGTCCGCATGGGGCTCGGCGGCTGGGCGTTCAAGGCCGAGGTGCCACGGGCGTCGATCCTCGAGGCCGCACCGACGGCCGGACCCGTGTGGGCGTGGGGGGCTCACGGCTGGCGAGGGCGGTGGCTCGTCAACGGTTCGAGCCAGGGCCTCGTTCGGGTGCGCATCGACCCGCGGTCACACGGACGGTGTCTCGGCTTCCCGCTGCGCATACGTGAGCTGACGCTGAGCCTCGACGACCCTGCTG
>JANPOJ010000605.1:0-6147 GCA_031427935.1 Ilumatobacteraceae bacterium
GCAGGGCACCCACGAGGAGCTGCTGCGCCGGCACGGCGCCTACTTCGACCTCTACAACGCTCAGTTCTCCGCCCCCGCCACCGAGGTGCCGTAAACCCCGTCGCAACATGGTCGGGCGCGATACCGGTACTGGCACTACTCACATCGCCCACGATGCGGGCAACGAGCGTCGGCGGATCGTGGGCCCGAATGGGTGGCACGGGCCCGACGAACCGTTCGATCTCGACGCGGGCCTGCTGACCTGCGCAACCCTGCGACAGCTGTGACGTGGGCCGATCCTCGGTCACCGCGTTGGGGTTGCCGTGCACGCACAACGTGGTGCCGTCATCCAGCTCCAACGGGTCGTACCAGGCGCCCGTCGCCAGTTGGGCGACGCCGGGTCGCACCGCAGTCGAATGCACCGCGCCCGCCAAGCACGCGCCACGACTGTTGAAGATCCTCACGATGTCGCCGTCGTCGATGCCGCGGGCGAGTGCATCGGCGGGGTTGATCAGAATGGGTTCGCGGCCGCCGACCTTGCTGGCCAGGCTGGCCGCGCCGACATCCATCTGACCATGCAGCCGCGTCGACGGCTGGTTGGCGATGAGGTGCAGCGGGAACGAATCGTCGTGACGGTCGTCAGGTTCGATCCACACCGGGTGGCCGGGGCAATCGTCGTACCCGAACCCGGCGATGACCTCCGAGGCGAGTTCGATGCGACCACTCGGTGTGTGCAGCGGGAACTGTTCGGGATCACTGCGGAAGCGCTCGAACATCGTGCGGTGCTCCTCGGCGAACGGCAACGCGATCCCACCTTCGACCCAGAACTGCTCGAACGGCGGGACCACGTCGCCGACCTTCTCGCGCCAGTTGCCGTAGATCACCTCGAGCCACTGGCGGGCCGACCTGCCCTCGGTGAAGGCCTCGGCTACTCCGAGTTGCTGAGCGATCAGGTGGAAGATCTCGTAGTCGTCGAGTGCCTCGCCCGGGGCGGACACGGCGCGATGCATGGCGATGAGGTGCGTATCGCGGCGCCCTCCACCGAGGTCTTCGCGCTCGATCGGAATGGTGGTCGGCAGCACGATGTCGGCGTGGCGGGCCATCGACGTCCAGTACGGCTCGTTGACGACAACCGTGTCGGTCGTTGCGAGCGCACGACGCAGGCGATCGAGGTCTTGATGGTGATGGAACGGGTTGCCACCCGCCCAGTAGACGAGACGGATGTCGGGGTAGGTGTACGTCCCGCCGTCGTAGGTGAACTGCTCGCCGGGCGACAGCAACATGTCGGCGATCCGGGCAACGGGGATGAACGCGCGGACCTTGTTGGCACCTTTCGAGAAGTGCGGCAGGCCGATCGACGGCCCGGTCGAGCCGACGTCACCCATCGACCCGTACCCATGACCGAAGCCGCCACCGGGAAGCCCGATCTGGCCGAGCAGGGCAGCAAGCGCAAGGCCAGCCCACACCGGCTGCTCGCCATGCGGGATGCGCTGCAGCGACCACGTCACTGTCACCAACGTGCGGACCGAGGCCATGGTGCGGGCGAGTTGGCGGATGTCGTCGGCGGCAATCTCGCAACGCACGCTGGCCCAGTCCGCGTCCTTCGGCACGCCGTCGCTGGTGCCGAGCACGTATGCCTCGAAGACGTCGGCGCCGACCGTGTACCGCTCGAGAAACTCGCGGTTGGCCAAGTTCTCGACCAGCAGCGTGTGGGCGAGCGCCAGCATCAGGGCCACGTCCGAGCCCGGCACCACCGGGTACCAGGTCGACGGGATGCTGGCGGGGAGATCGTTGCGCACCGGGCTGACGAGGGCGAACTTCACACCCCGCGCCGCGGCGCGGTCGAGGTAGTCCTGCGTGCGGTGCTGCGTCATGCCACCGGGAGTCACGAACACGTTCTTGGCCGGGATGCCACCGAACGCGACGACGAGGTCGGTGTGCTCGACGATGGTCGGCCACGAGGTCGGCCGGCGCATGACCTCCTCCGCGCTGCCGACGAGGTGCGGCAAGAGCACGACCGATGTGCCATTGCTGTACGAGTTGATCGAGCGCGTGTAGCCGCCGATCAGGTTCAACAACCGCTGCAGCTGGGTCTGCGCGTTGTGGAAGATGCCGGCGCTGGCCCAGCCGTACGAACCACCGAAGATGCTCTCGTTGCCGTGTCGAGCGCGGACCCGATTCAGCTCGTTGGCCACGGCCTCGGCTGCCTCACCCCAACTGACCTCGACGAACTCGTCGCGGCCGCGGTGCTCGCTCGGCCCAGGGCCGTGCTCCAGCCACCCACGTCGGATCGCCGGATGCTGGACTCGCGTGCGATGGCGTGCCGCCCCGGCAACCCCGGCGAGCAACGGCGACGGGTCGGGATCGGCGGGATGCGGGACGACCTCGACGATCTCGCCGTCCACGACGCGCACGCCGTAGGCGCCCCAATGTGATGTGGTCGGTGTCACCGTCGTCATCGGCTCATGTTTTCACAACGGACGCCCCGGCACTCGGCGCAAGGTACGCGCGGATCGGTCACGCCCTCGGACCATGCGCGACAATCACCCGATGCCGCGCTCGCCGACGACATCATCTGGGACATCGAGCAGGCACTGCACGTCGCAACCGGGGCAGCCGATGACGGAGTGGCACAACCCCACAGCTCGCGAGCGGTTGGAGATCATCAGGTCGACCTCGTCGGTGGCGATCGTCGGCATGTCGGCCGACCCGAGCCGCGCCAGCCACTTCGTCGCCACGTACCTGCTGTCGTCGAGTTGCACGTTCGATGAGGTGTGGTTCGTCAACCCGAAAGGCGGCGAGGTGCTCGGTCGCCCCGTCTATCCGTCGCTCGCAGATCTACCCGGCGTGCCCGATCTCGTCGACGTCTTCCGCAAGGAGACCGACCTCCCCGCAGCCGCCGCCGAGGTCGTGGCGATCCCGGGCACGCGGGTGTTCTGGGCCCAACTCGGGCTGAACTCGCCTGCGGCGGTCGAGATCGTCGTCAACGCCGGGCGAATCGCTGTGATGGATCGGTGCCTGAAGATCGAGCACGCGCGATTCCGCGGAGGCCTGCACCAAGCCGGCTTCGACACGGGCGTGATCTCCTCGCGGCGCCGCTCTCCCTTGTGATCGTACGACTCGGGCCGTGAACCTCGTGGAACGCGATGCCGGTGGCCAGGGGTCCCTCGAGCTGGCCATGGAGTTTTTCTGAATACCCGGCCATCCGGATCGGTGGTCGGCGACGAACACAGAGTTGATGAATTTCGCCAGACCCCTGAGAATCGTTGCGGCGAGCGCCCTGCTCGTCGGCGGATTGGTGCACCTGCAGCTGTACTTCGACGGCTACCGATCGATCGACAAGATCGGGCCGAGCTTCCTTCTCAACGCGATTGCGTCGGGTGTGGTCGCTGCGGCCGTCGCCGTTCGCAAGGAACGGCTCGTGAGGTTGGCGGGTATCGGCGTTGCGGTCGGCACGCTCGTCGCCTTCGCGCTGAGCCGCCGAGGTGACGGCCTGTTCAACTTCCGCGAGCAGGGCCTGGCGCCGTCACCTCAAGCACTGATGGCGTTGGTCGTCGAGATCGTGGCGATCGCCGCGCTGGCCGTGTCGTTCTCCCCGTCCATCGAGGACCGCAGCGAACAGCGACCGCTGGCCCTCAGCGTCTCGGTGGCGATGTCGGCTGTCGCGCTGATCGGCCTCGGCACGTACTGGGCGAACCATCACGACTCGATTGCGATCGCGACCGGCAATGGCGTGCAGATCAGCGACTTCTCGTTCGCGCCGCACGACCTCACCATCACGAGAGGGAGCACGGTCGTGTGGACCAACCGCGATCCGTTCGCTCATAGCGTGGTTGCAACGGACGTCAGCTTTCACAGTGACGACATCGACCAGGGTCAGACGTTCTCGCACACGTTCGACATCGCCGGTCAGTACTCCTTCGTCTGCGGGATCCACCCTCAGATGAAGGCGACCGTCACCGTCACCGGCTGATGGCTGCCTCATGGGCCGAACTCGACCCAGACGACCTTTCCGTCACCGACGATCTCGGTGCCCCACCGCTGAGCCAACACGCCGATCAACAGCAGCCCCCGCCCCGACATCGTCATCGGCAGCGGCGCGCGCACGGTCGGCAACGCCGTGCTGGCGTCGCGCACGGCGAGTCGAACCAACCCGTCGCGCAACGACATCGACACGATGAAGTCAGACCGTGCGTGCATGATCGCATTGGTCGCCAGTTCGCTGACCACGATCGACGCGTTCTCGAGGTGACGATCCTGACGCCACCCAAGCATGGTGTCGACGACGAACTGGCGCACCGCGCCGAGCTCAGCGGCGTCGCCAGGGAACGAGCGTGCCGCATCAGCTCGCTCATCACCGGTCTGCGCTGCCATCGGAGTGCCACCGATGACAGCGGAATGGGAATCGCACAGGTGCCGGAACGAGCCCTCGTGATCGTCGCCGACGATGGACTGCGCCGGGTATGCGCAGAAAAGCGAGAACGCGACATCGCGACCGAGCCCGTTCCACCGTGCTTCGAGTTCGATGGCGGCGCCCACGTGGCCGGCGCCCCACAACAGCGCCACCATCTCTCCGTACACCCTGACATGACGGTCCGAACCGGCCAGTCGGCGGACGAGTTGGCCCATCTCCGCATCGAACGCGTGCGCATCCGGCCAACCGTCCACCATGAACCGAGACATCGCCTCGGCAGCATCGATCATCACCAGTCGGCCCGTCGAGCGCGCTTCGGCGACATCGATGCCGGCGCAACCCAGCGTTGCCTCGAACGCCTCGACATGTGGTGCTGTCGCCACGACAACGACGGTCTCGTGAGCAGAGAGCCCATCGAACAGGTACCGCGCGACGGTACACACGAGTTGCGTGTCGTCCTCGTAGAACAGGACGACGTGATCGCGGGGTTCGACCCGCGCCCTCGTCTCGACCGTCATGCGTGCTCCGTGCTGGTTCCTCAGCCAGTGTCGTTGGCCGCGATACGCACGTCAAGCGCGGGGCGGTCGGTCGATCTGCTCATCCCGTAACATCTCCGCGTTCAAGAGATCACATCTGGGGGATGACCGTGCCGGAGACCATTGCAGCGCATTTCGAGGTGCTCGACGATCGGTTCGCGGGCTGCCGCGGTGACTCGAGGATCGAGCGCCTCTACGACGGATGTCGTTGGGCCGAGGGCCCCGTGTACGTACCTGCCGGGCGCTATGTCGTGTGGAGCGACATCCCGAACGACCGCATGCTGCGATGGGACGAGATGACCGGCAACGTCGGAGAGTTCCGTCAACCGGCGGGCCACTCGAACGGCAACACCCTCGATCGCGAAGGACGCCTGGTCACGTGCGAGCACGGCAACCGGCGGGTCAGCCGCACCGAGCACGACGGCTCGATCAGCGTGCTGGCCGAACACTTCGATGGCAAGCGACTCAACAGCCCCAACGACGTGATCGTGCGATCAGATGGATCGATCTGGTTCACGGATCCGGCCTACGGCATCGACAGCGACTACGAAGGCCACCGGGCCGCCAGTGAGATCGGCGCGTGCAACGTGTACCGGATCGACCCGGCAACCGGCGACGTCGCTGTCGTTGCCGACGACTTCGACCGACCGAACGGTCTCGCCTTCTCGCTCGACGAATCGCAGATCTACATCGCGGACACCCGGCACAACCACATCCGCGTGTTCGACGTGAACGGCGCCGGCCCGCTGGGCGCTGGTGAGGTCTTCGCCGAGTGCACGGCAGGCCACTTCGACGGCTTTCGCCTCGACGACACGGGACGCCTCTGGGCCGGAGTCGGCGATGGTGTGCACTGCTTCGACCCCGATGGCACCCTGATCGGCAAACTGCACCTGCCGGAGGACGCGGCCAACCTCACGTTCGGCGGCCTGGCACGCAATCGCCTGTTCATCACCGCCACCACGTCGCTCTACTCGATCCGGATCAACGTCAACGGCGCGGCCCGCTACCGCTTGCCTTCCTGACCGCGCACCACGACCACCGGCACCGCACAGTGATCCAACACGCTGTTGACCGTCGAGCCGAACAGCCCAGCGGCCACCGCTCCACGGCCACGAGAGCCGAGCACGAGCAGATCGCCGTCGCCGATGGCCTGCAAGAGCGCCCAAACCGGGCTGCCTTCCACGAGCTCGCCGGTCACGTCGACGCCACACTGCAGCC
>JANPOJ010000606.1:0-9599 GCA_031427935.1 Ilumatobacteraceae bacterium
GCCGACCCGCAGACCTACAAGGACTGGGCGGGCGGCGGCGAATGGAACATCGAGACCGGCGGCAAGGAGGACGACATGTTCTCCCCGTTCCTCAAGGCACCGTTCGAACAGGCGATCAAGGCCGGGTTGCTGCCACCCACCCTGTCGACGTTGGCGGGGACGTGGGGTGCGATTCACGACACGGGTGAGCTCACCTACATGAACATCGTCCACATGGAGGGCATCGATGGCACCGATCCCGACGATCTGACGCGAGGCGAGATCGAGGGTCGCCGACAGGCCATGCACGCGATCGAGGCGCTTCGGCGTTACACGCCGGGTTGCGGGTCGGCTCGCCTGCGCAACTTCGGTATGACGCTGGGCATCCGCGACACCCGCAAGATCGACGCGGTGTACAACATGACCGAGCGTGATGTGCGCGAACAGGGACGGTTCGACGATTCCATCGGCATCTACCCCGAGTTCATCGACGGGTACGGGATCCTGATCCTGCCGACAACGGGTCGCTACTTCCAGATCCCATACCGAAACCTGATGCCGAAGGGAGTCCGCAACCTGCTGGTCGCCGGAAGGTCGTCGGGCGGCGATCGAGTGTCGCACGCCTCGACGCGTAACATGTCGTGTTGTGCGGTATTGGGACAAGGTGCCGGAATCGCCGCAGCTCTCTCGATCCATTCCGGCGTTGATCTCGATGCCGTCGACATCCATGCCGTCCAGAAAGAGCTCGACAGGCAAGGCGTGCGCTACGAATGAGCGCTGATCACGGTCACGCAGGTCATGCCCACGATCACGGCGCGGCTGCGCTGAGAGCCGGCGCCCGGCACATCAAGCCGCTGGCCATCTCGTTCGGGCTGATCGTCGCGTTCATGGCCGTGCAGGTGATCGTCGGGGTGGCGACCGGCTCGCTGGCGCTCTTGTCGGATGCCGGCCACATGGCCACGGATGCGGTCGGGCTCGGGATGGCGCTGGCGGCGATTCACGCCGCGTCGGGGGCTCGGGCGCATCCGCAGCGCACGTTCGGCCTGTATCGGCTCGAGATCCTGGCAGCCTTGGTCAACGCTGCGCTGCTGTTCGCAGTTGCCGGGTACGTGCTGTTCGTGGCCATCGGTCGCTTGAGTGACGCGCCGGAGGTTGCCTCCACGCCGGTGCTCGTCGTCGGCATCATCGGCCTCGCCGTCAACGTGGTGGCGTTCCTGCTGTTGCGCGCAGGAGCCAAGGACAGCCTCAACATGCGCGGCGCGTATCTCGAGGTCGTGTCCGACGCGCTCGGGTCGATCGGCGTGATCGTCGCCGCGGTCGTCTGGGGCATCACCGGGTGGACGTGGGTGGATCCGGTCATCGGCGCGGTGATCGGTGTGTTCATCCTGCCCCGCGCGTGGCGGCTCGGCCGCGAAGCCTTGCAGGTGCTCGTGCAGGCCGCGCCCGAGCGCCTCGACATCCCCGCATTGCAGCGCGAGCTCGCCACCATCGCCGGCGTTGTCGACGTGCACGATGTGCATGTGTGGACGCTGACCAGCGAGATGGAAGTCGCCACCGCCCACCTGATGGTCGCCGTTGGCACCGACTCCCACTCCGTGCTCGACCAAGCCCGTCACCTGCTCGCCGATCGACACGGCATCAAGCACGCCACGCTGCAGGTCGAACCCGAAGACCACCACGGCTGCGACGACGTCAACTGGTAACGGCGGAGGCGCTCGCCGCAGGCATCAGGCAGCACTGCGCTGGGGTGGTCCGGTGGTCATGACTTGGCCGTCGGGCAGCGAGATGGTCAGTTCGCGGTTGGTACCGAGGGTGACGATCCAGCCGTTGTGGTGAATCTTCTGATGGTGCTGCTCGCAGACGGGCAACAGGTTCGCGAGATCAGTCCGGCCGTTGTGTCGCCACCAGATCACGTGATGCAACTTGGTACGGGAGTAGCGCACACGGCAGCCGGGGATCGCACAGGTCGCGTACAGTCCGCGCAACGCACGCCGTTGAGCCCGGTTCGCCAACCGGGTGGTGCGACCCTGGTTCAGCACGCCCGGCGCTTCGATCACCACGCCGTTGCGGACCTTAATCGAATAGACATTGGCCCGGGACCGCACCGTCTCCAAGAACGCGTCTGGAAGATCGACGTCGACACCCCAATCCAGGCGTGGTCGACCGTCGGGTAGCGGGTTGACGAAGTCCTCGACGACGATGAGCTCGGGTCGCCCTACCCGAGCACCCTCGCCATTCAGCAACGCCAAGAGGGCGTGGGCACGCAGGAACGACTGCCTCTCGAGGAGATCCGTCGGACAGCCTTCCGGGTGGGCATCATGGAACATCGCCTCGATCTGTGCGTCGAGACGGGTCTCCAACGCTGCCCACCTCGCCGGATCCAAGGTGACCGACCAGCGACCCATGCCAGTCTCTTTGTCTGTCCAGCTGTTGCAGCGGATTGCCCGACGTTGCCGCTCCAATCGTTCCAGCCCGTCGCCATCGCGTTCCAACCGACGGGCCTCCTCACGCAGGTTGTGGCGGAACTCGTCCGGCGTCGTCTGCTCGGCGAGTTTGACCAGCCGATCGCCTTGCTCGACCAACTTCTCCCGCACCGCCGGTTGTAGGTCACGCAGCGTGCGGGTCAACACGTCGACGTGTTCGCCCGACACTCGTCCCTCACCCAACGACGTACCGAAGGCGGGCACCGTCTCGGCGGTCTCTGCTCGCTTCAACAGCTTTCCACCGTTGCTCAACGATGTGTTGCCGGCCTGGGCCAACGACTTCTCGGGGAACGACGACACCTTGGCGATCTGTTGGGCGAACGCGACCTCACGGCCTTCAACCCACGACTTCAACCGCCGCAAGTCTTCGACGCCGGCCTTGAGCAGATGCCAATCCGCGCAGTCAGCAGGGACCGCTGCCACCCGCCCGACCAGGCTCTGCACCTTCTCCGTCTGCATGATCTCACTCTCGCAGATGGGTGTTACAGAGTTGTTCGGAGCGCCGTCGTCGTGAAGGAGTATCAGTACGACCTCGCCTCGGAAGGCGACTAGTCAGCCGATGACGCTGGGTTAGTCATCCTATGACTATTGTGTGGCCTATGCGTAGAACATCTCGACTCCTTGCTGCAACCGTCGCCGTCTTCGGCTTCTTCGGTGCATCGTGTGGAAGTGACTCAAAGTCTGCGGCGTCGGGTGACATCGTGGTGTTCGCAGCGTCGTCGCTGACGGAGGCGTTCACCGAGATCGGCGCCGCGTTCAAGGTCGACAACCCTGATGTGAACGTCACGTTCAACTTCGCCGGCTCCGGTGATCTCGTCACGCAGATCGGGCAGGGGGCTCCGGCCGACATCTTCGCCTCCGCCGACGACTCGAACATGACCAAGTTGAGCGACGCCGGTGAAAGTGCCGGCGAGCCGGTGTCGATCGCCAAGAACACGATGGAGATCATCGTCGAGAAGGGCAACCCGAAGGCCGTCACCGGTGTAGCCGATCTCGCCAAGTCCGACCTGATCGTTGTGCTGTGCGCCGATACCGTCCCGTGCGGGAAGAGCGCTGCTGCCGTTCTGAAGAACGCCGGGGTGACCGCCGCACCGAAGAGCTTGGAGGACAAGGTCAAGGGCGTGGTGACGAAGGTGACCGCCGGCGAGGCCGACGCCGGCATCGTGTACGTCAGCGATGTCAAGGCTGCTGGCGACGCCGCGGAGGGCGTCGAGATCCCGGCCGACATCAACGTGACCAACAACTACCCGATGGTCGTGACC
Source organism: Ilumatobacteraceae bacterium (assembly GCA_031427935.1). Classification (GTDB taxonomy): domain Bacteria; phylum Actinomycetota; class Acidimicrobiia; order Acidimicrobiales; family Ilumatobacteraceae; genus JAENVT01. The sequence continues at coordinate 3,725 of JANPOJ010000606.1, forward strand.
AAGGAAGCGACCAATGCGGCCGGAGCACAAGCGTTCATCGACTTCGTCGCCGGCGACGCCGGCCAGGCAATCCTCGCCAAGTTCGGATTCCTCGCGCCCTGAGTTCGATACTGTCGACCTCAGCGACCCATATACGCCACAATCTTTCCGGAGGATCGACGATGCCTGAGATCGAACGCAGCGAAGCCGACTGGCGTGCAACGTTGACACCGGAGCAGTACGAGGTGTTGCGCCGCGCCGGGACGGAGCGCGCCTGGAGCGGCAAGTATGTCAACGAGCATGCCGACGGCACGTACCGCTGCGCGGCATGCGGGGCCGAGCTGTTCGACTCGACCGCCAAGTACGAATCGGGCAGTGGCTGGCCGAGCTTCTATCAGACCAAGGCCGCCGACGCCGTCGACCTGATCGAAGACGCCACCCACGGGATGATCCGCACCGAGGTCCGGTGCAAGCGGTGCGGATCGCACCTCGGTCACCTCTTCCCCGATGGCCCGGCGCCCACCGGCGAGCGGTATTGCATGAACAGCCTTGCGCTCGATCTGGTGACGGATCCGAACGACGCCTGACGGTGGCCCGAACGACCGCACAACTGCTGCTGCTCGGGGAGTGGGCCTGCCTCGGCATCTTGTACCCCGAGCCCACGCATGGCTTCGCCATCGCCGCCCGGCTCAAGCCGACCGGTGATATCGGCCGGGTGTGGTCGTTGTCGCGCGCCCTCACGTACCGATCGCTCGATCAGCTGACGACCCGCGGCTTCATACACGTGGTCGGGGAGGAGCCGGGGATCGCCGGTGGCAATCGCACGATTCTGGCTGCCACACGGTCCGGTCGCGCTCAGCTTCGAAAGTGGCTCGACACGCCTGTCGCGCACCTCCGCGACCTGCGCAGTGAGTTGCTGTTGAAGCTGATCATCGCCGACCTGTGCTCCATTGCTGTCGACGACATGCTCGACCGCCAGCACGCGCGCATCGTCGAGCTGGCCGACGCAATGATCGTCGAAGACGAGGTCGATGCGTCCGTCGACGTCGTCGATCTGTGGCGTCAGGAGTCGTCACAGGCCGCGCTCCGTTTCCTCGACCGGTTGCCTCGTCGGCGCTGAGCGCCCGGTCCGCAGTGCGGCGGTCGCGCCGCCGGACGCCACCAGCATGACGACGGCCGCAACCGCGTAGGCAGTGGGGACGTCGGCCAGCGCTGCGATCGACGCGCCGGTGGCGGCGCCGAACGGTTGGCCGCCCCAGGCGGTCATCCGCCCGATCACGTTCACGCTCGACCGCAGGTCGTCCGGCGCGGCGAGTTGTCGATACGTGATCCCGACCATGATGGTCATCGTGATCGACCATGAGAACACAGCGATGGCGATCAGCGCGACGAGCCAACGCGTATTGACGGCGAGGAGCGCGACGATGGTGCCTGAGACCGCCAGCGATCCCGGGTCAGCACGCGAACACGGCCCGGACGAAACAGCCTGGCGAAGATCAACCCGGCGATCAGGCTGCCGACGCCGAGTGCGCCGTAGAACAGGCCGATCCTCGTGTCGTCGGCGCCGACCCCAGTTCCTCGACCGCGTAGGGCACCAGTAGCCCAGCACCGTGCCGAAGGCGAATGAGTTGCCGAACCCGACGATCAGCAACGTGGCGACCGTCCGCTCCCCACGGATGAAGCGAATCGCCCGGGCTACGGCACTGCGCAGCGAGGCTGTCGGTTCCGGCTTTGCGCCCGACTCGCGAAACGTCGATCGAATGCTCGACAAGACCGCCGCCGCGATGAAGAAGCTCGCGGCGTCGATCCAGATCACGATCGTCGCGCCGATCGAGGCAGCGAGCAGACCGGCGATCACGGGTCCGGCGATCTCGCCCCACGATGACAGGCTCGACAGCGCGCCGTTTGCAGCCGGCAGCCGCTCGGGCTCGACGAGGGCGGGCACCGCGCCGAACACCGCGGCATCGGAGAACACGAACGCAGTCGCGGCAAGCAACGCGACAACGTAGATCTGGGCAATGGTCAGCACACCGAGCAGGTCGGCGATCGGGATGGTCGCGACGAGTGTGCCCTCGATCAGGTTGCCGCCGATGATCAGCCGCCGCCGGTTGCCGCGATCGGCAATCGGGCCCGCCACCAGTCCGAACAACAGATACGGCACGACGCGGAACGCGAACAGCGCACCGGTCTGCGCCGCGGAGCCGGTGATCTGGTAGACGACCAACGGCAAGACGACCCCGGTGACCGCGCTGCCGACCATCGACACGCCTTGTGCCGAGGCCCAACGAACGAACCCAGGCTCGCTGCGCAACGAGTGCGGGGCGCGGCCATGAAATGTCCATCATGCCCGACCGCACGAGGTCATTCGGCACTGGTTCCGACCACGATGTCGCCCGATGATGGGGGCAAGCGTGTAGCGCGTGCGAGGCCGTGTCTCGGGATGGGCGGCACCGTCCGAGTGCGCGCTACACGACGCAGACTCACGCCATTCGTGTCAGTCGACATCCCAGTGGTGCGACTCGGCGACGAGTTCGGTGATCTCCTCGGCGGGCATCGGGCGGGCGAGATAGAAGCCTTGCGCTCTCTGGAGACCGGGCAGGTGCTGACGACCCCCGGGTCGCTGATGTACGGGCCGACGAACTGAGCACGATGGGGAAGAACGCGATCATCTTCTTCGACTCGACGCCTGTTTGCCGACGATGTGATCGGGGTAACCACCTCAGCCATGATGTGCGGAAAGGCGTGCCCATGGGAGTCGTGAAGTCATTGTGGGCCTCGATTCAAGGCGACCCGGTTTTCATGCGTCGCGTCAACGGCTGGTTCACCATCTTCTGGTTGGTGATGATCCCCATTTCGATCGCGCTCGGTCTGTTGAGCAGCGTCACCTATGTCTCTGCGCTCTCGCTCTGGGCATTGGTGTCGGGGCACTGGTCGGCGTGGCAGGCGTCGCGCGTGGAGGTCGAGCAGATGGCCGAGGCCCAGCAACTCGAGGCGAACCCCATCGAGGAACGAGTGGTGGAGACATTGGTCCAAAGGACCAACGTCGAGCCTGCAGGCCCTGGCGTCGCGCCCTCGGCGGCGAGCACCTGACTCTCTGGCTACAACCCGACCGGAGTGGGGTCGATCGTTTGTCCACTGGCCAGCATCGCCAACGCGTCGACGGGTTCCAACGGCTTGGAGAACAAGAAGCCCTGGCCGAACTCGCACTGCTCTCCGCGCAGCGTGTCGCGCTGGACCTCGAACTCGATGCCCTCGGCGACGGTGGTCATCTCCAACGTCTTGGCCAGGTCCAGCAGACCATGGACGATCGGTGGGAGCTGGGCGCGATGGGTGATCGTGTCAGTGAACGACTTGTCGATCTTCAAGATGTCGATCGGGAACTGCCGCAAGTAGCTGAGTGACGAGTATCCGGTGCCGAAATCATCGATGGCGAGGCGAACACCGAGGGCCCGAAGCGCTTGCAGCCTGTGAGTTGCTGTCTCGGTGTCTTGGACGAGGACGCTTTCGGTCATCTCGAGGATCAACGATGCCGCCGGAAGCCCGAACCGCACGAGCACATGAGCCACGTCGCTGACGATGTCGGGCGCAGCGAGTTGGCGGGCCGACAGGTTCACCGCCATGGTCAGCTTTCGCGCCGGGAACGTGGCATGCCACTTCGCCGCCGTTCGGCACGCTTCCTCCAACACCCACCTGCCGATCGACACCATGGTGCCGTTGCTCTCCGCAATCGGGATGAACGTGGTGGGCTCGATGACGCCACGAGTTGGGTGGTCCCAACGGATCAGCGCCTCGAAGCCGACGATTCTGTTCGACCGCAGCTCGATGACCGGCTGATACACGAGTCGCAGTTGCCCCTCGTCGATCGCCGTGTGGAGGTCGCTCTCGAGCTCGAGGCGGTCGAGAGCCGCAGTGCGCATCTCCGGCTCGTACAGCGCCCATTGCGCCTTCCCGGTGGTCTTGGCCTTGTACATCGCGACGTCGGCATCGCGCATCATCGACGAGGCATTCGACGACACGTCGCCGATCGCAATCCCGATGCTCGCCGAGAGCACGATCTGGTGGCCGTCGACGACGAACGGCGCGGTGAGCGATTGCAGTACGCGCTCTGCCACGGTCTCGGCCTCGTCGAGCGCTCGCCCGCTCTCCTCGATGAGGACTGCGAACTCGTCGCCGCCGAGTCGTGACACGGTGTCGAGTGTGCGGACGGCGGCAGCGATGCGGGTAGCCACCTCGCGCAACACCTGGTCGCCGGCCTCGTGACCGCGGCTGTCGTTGATCATCTTGAAGCCGTCCAGGTCGAGATACACGACCGCGACACCCAGACCACTACGCGCAGTGCGGTCGAGCGCATGATCGAGACGGTCGTGGAACAATGCCCGGTTGGCGAGGCCGGTCAGCGAGTCGTGGAACCCGCTGTGGCTGAGGGCCCGCTCGGCGCGCTTGCGATCGGTGATGTCGCGCAGGTTGATGACCAGTCCGGCGACGTCGGGGTCAGCCGATAGATTCGCTGCCCTCACGCCGAACCACCGCTCGGAACCATCGGCCTGGGTCGCTGCTACCTCGGCGTCGTCCACCACTCCCGTCGTCGACCACCAACGGCCCAGTGCGTCTCTGGCGCCCTCACGGTCGGGGAGGCGGAGTAGCCCGATCGCGTCCACGCCGACCGTCGAGAGACCAGGGCGCCCCAACATCGATGCCAGGTTGGGAGCCTCGTTGAGAATTCGGCCGTCCTGGTCGAGCACGATCACGGCATCGGACGAGTTCTCGGCGAGGGCCGCGTAGAACCGTCGGCTCTGATCGAGCTTCGCCTCTTGACGGTTCCTCGCCTTCACCAGCCGCGTCGAGCGCAGCAGCGCCAGCGCCACGAGAGTCAGCGTGGCGCCGAACAGGGGAACCGGATTGAGAGCGGAGCCATGGAGGAACTCCCAGATCTCGATGAGCCCCGGCACCAGCAATGGCAAAAGTGTGATTGCAACACGCCCGTTGGTCACCGGCGTCGCCGCGAACGTGGTGTCGGGATGTGCGTCGGGTGCGATGGATGGCCACGTCGAGATGCCGAGTGCGGCCGCGCCCGCCATCCACCCGAGGTCCATCCATTTCCCCTCGATGTCGCCGAGGAGCAACGAAGCGAAGTCCGATGCCAGCCACACGGCGACGCCGAAACCCAAGAGCAGTCCGGCGGCCCGACGCAACTTGCGACTGATCATCGCTTGGGCCACCACGCCCAGCAGCGCGGCATCCAAGATGGAGTATGCCGTCCAGATCACCCTCGTCACGAGCGAGGTCGAGCTGTCCGACACGAGATCTCGAACCACATCGAACTGCGTCACAACGGTCACCGCCAGGACGGTAAACGAACCGATGTCGATCAGGCCGTCGACGTCGATGCGACCTGAGTGGTGTCGCCCCACGACCAAGGTCGACAGCCCGATCGCCAGCGCGACGTACGTGGTGAGCCAGAAGGCGTCTCCGACGGAGACGTCGGGCAACGCGCCGGTGATGAGTCCCTGTACGTAGTAGACGGTGTCGCCCACGGCTGAGAAGGTCACACCGGCCGCGATGCATCCCCACGCAAACCGGCGCTGCGGGGGCTGACGGCTGAAGCCGATCCAGGCGATTGCGGCCGACCCGTTGGTGATCAGGATGTAGGTGAGGTTCCCGACGATGCCGTCAGGAGCCAAAACATGGACGACGAAAATGGCCGCGACGACGGCAAGCCAACCGGGCCACGACCGTCGTGCGAAGATCGACTGGTGCCGCTGTGGAGGGACATCATCGCTCGCGGCTGCCACCTCCATCGGTGGGCAAACAATCATCACCCCCAGTGTGCAGGGACTTGTACTGACTTCGTCAGGGTCACAGGACCCGTTTGTTGTGGAACGGTCGTTGCCTTGCC